>JANLFO010000003.1 GCA_024653205.1 Clostridia bacterium
GTCGGCGAGGTGACGGTACGAACGGGGAGCACCCGGTACCGCCCGTGGGAAAGTGGGGATAACTCAGAGGTTTGAGGTCTTGACCACGGGCGACCGGTTCGCGAGTCTACCGTACCGGGGGGCCTGCAGTGCCGTCAGGAGAAGCGGGATGGGAGAAAGAACGGCAGTTATGGCGGGAGGGCTACCGCCTGATAGCCGGCGTGGATGAGGTGGGACGCGGCCCGCTGGCGGGGCCGGTGGTGGCCGCGGCCGTGATCTGGCCTCCGGCGAGTTCCCTGGCCGGCCTGAGGGACTCCAAGCGCCTCACTCCCCGGCAGCGCCAGGTGCTGGACGCCCTCATCCGGGAGCGTGCCCTGGCCTGGGCGGTAGCCGCAGTTCCGGCCCGTTACATAGACACCCTGGGCCTGTCCCGCGCCGTGGCCAACGCCATGTGCCGGGCGTTGAGCCGGCTCTCCGTAGCCCCGGAGTACGTGCTGGTAGACGGTTATCCCGTTTCCCAGATCCCCTGGCCCCAAGAAGCCCTTATTCACGGGGATGCTTTTTGCGCTTCCATCGCCGCCGCGGCCATACTGGCCAAGGTGTGGCGCGACTCCCTCATGGAAAACCTCTCGAGAAGGTATCCGCAGTACGGGTTCGGGCTGAACAAGGGCTATCCCACTCCCGCCCACCTGGAGGCCCTGCGCAGATACGGCCCCTGCCCCCATCACCGGCGTTCCTTTGCGCCCGTACTGGCCGCGGTCGGTGCCGGCGGCGGACAACCCGATCGGGGCGAGCAAGGCCAATGAAACGAAGGACTGCGAACCGACGCCATGAGTTGGGCCGTCGGGGAGAAGAAGCCGCGGTAGCCTACCTTCAGGCCCACGGGTACATCATACTAGACCGCAACTTCCGCTGCCGCTGGGGAGAAATCGATATCGTGGCCCGACAGGCCAGAACTCTGGTCTTTGTAGAGGTAAGAACCCGCACCGCTTCCCCATTGGGTTCGGCCGAGGAGAGCATAGGACCGCAGAAAAAAGCCAGGCTGCGTCGCCTGGCCGCCTACTATCTCTACCGAACCGGCAGAGGGGAAGTCGACTGTCGTTTCGACGTGATCGCCATCACCGCCGATGCCAACGGCAACATCCTGGATCTGAGGCTATTCACCGACGCCTTCTAGCCGAAGCATGACCAGACCGGCGGGGAGTTTCGGCCAGAAGTAGGTAGACTTCTGCGGCATGCGGCCGCCGGCCGCAGCCACGGCGGTAATCTGCTCCAGGGTGGGGGGATTAAGAAAGACCGCCGTCTGGCAGTCGCCGTCGCGGACCGCCTTCCAGGCCTCCACGGGATCTCGGGTATAGGCCACACAGCGGCCGTGGGCAACCTGATCCGGATGCAAGTTAAACACCGGCAGCAGGATTTCCTGGTGCAGGACGGTCACGTCCAGCAAGGGAAGGGTACCCGGGGCCGGGCGGTTCTCGCGGGTGCGCCCGGGGTCATAGACCAGCTCCAGGGTGTCTCCTCCCTGGTAGAAACCGAAGCTGTAATTCCCGCGGCCGGCTTCGGCCAGGAGGCGGAGAAAGCCCTCCAGCTGCCCGGGATCTTCCGATAGCCCGGCGTAGGTGTAGGACCGGCGTTCAAAACCCCCGGGAAGCAGGGACCATCGCGGCGGATCCAGGTCCCGCAACAACCGGTGGGTAGGCAGTACTATCAGCCCGGGATCTTCCAGGGCCACCAGGGTGGCCAGTACAAACCCGTACCGCTCTCCGTGTTCTTCGGCAAAGCGGCAGGCGGTTTCGTAACGGTGGTGGCCGTCGGCGATGTACACGAGCCGGTCGGTAAAAAGGCGGGAGATTGCCGCGACGGTTTCCGGCTCGTCTACGGACCAGAGCCGGTGAGTCACCCCCTCCCGCGTGGAAGCCTGGGCAAGAGCCGGCCCTTCCAAATAGGGCCGTAATCGAGCCGTTACCTCACCGGCCGGGTCCCGGTAGAGCACAAAGATGGGGCTGAAGTTGGTTCGGCAGGCAAGCAAGAGTTCGTAGCGGTCGCCCTTGGCCTTGGGGAGGGTATCCTCGTGCGGCAGAACGGTTCCCCGGGAATAGGGGACCGCACGTAAGGCGGCAATTAGACCCAGACGGCGGACGGTTCGGCCCTGCCAGGAGAACTCGTCCTGGCACAGGTAGAAGCCCGGCGCGGCATCGGGCACCAGCACGCGCTCCTCCAGCCATTTCTCCAGGTAGGCGCGGGCACGGGTATAGCGGTTTTGCTCCGGGCCGTCGTCCGCCAGGGTTTCGCCCAATTCAAGGCGAATGACATTATAAGGGTGACGCCGGTAATACCATTGCTGCTCCTCAGGCGAAATCACGTCGTACGGAGGACTGATGGCGGCGGTCAAGTCGGGCACCAGGGCCGGGTTGTACCGCAGCCCTCGAAAGGGAAGCACATCGGCCACGGAAGTTGTCGCCTCCTCGCTGCGAGCTGGGGGGCCGAGAGGTGAACCGACCTTTTTCATTGTAGTATACCGGAGGGGAGCGGACAACCCGCCGACGTTCTGGCTTGAGCGTCCAGGAAAACCGTGCGCAAGACAGTTCCGCCTAAGGACTGACAAGTTACAAGCCGTTAGGGAGGTCGACAGGAGATCATGCTGGCCCGAGCTTACGGAGTGACCCTCCTCGGACTGGAAGCCCAACTGGTAGAAGTAGAGGTAGACGTGGGCCCCGGTCTGCCCGGCTTTACCCTGGTGGGGTTGCCCGATACTTCGGTACAGGAAGCCCGGGAGCGGGTACGGGCGGCACTCCGAAACTCCGGCCTTGATTTCCCCGCCCGCCGGATCACCGTGAACCTGGCGCCGGCCGACCTGCGCAAGGAGGGCCCGGGACTAGACCTGGCCATGGCCGTAGCCCTCCTGGCAGCCACGGAACAGGTGCCGGCCTCTACCCTGGCCGAGTACCTGCTGGTAGGTGAGCTTTCCCTGGAGGGCAACCTGCGCCCGGTAGCCGGCGTCCTGGTGGTGGCCGGAACCGTAAAGGAACAGGGCTGGGGCCGAACGCTCATAGTGCCCCGGGCAAACGCCGCCGAAGGCGCCCTGGTGGGAGAAGAAGTCCGGGTGCTGGGAGCGGATACCCTGGCCGAAGTGGCAGCCTTCCTTCGGGGAGAGCTACAACTGCCCGGCGGTGAGGCTCCGCCCGGGGAAGCGCTTCCCGGCTCTTCGCCCGGGCCGGACCTCTCCGAGGTGGTCGGGCAGCGCCTGGCCAAGAGGGCCCTGGAAATAGCGGCCGCCGGTCACCACAACCTCCTGCTGATCGGTCCCCCGGGTACGGGCAAGACCATGCTCGCGCGGAGATTGCCCGGTCTGCTTCCACCCATGACCCGGGAGGAGTGCCTGGCGGTCAGCAAGATCTACAGCGTGGCCGGCATGCTTCCTCCCGACCGGCCCCTGATTACCGACCGTCCCTTCCGCTCGCCCCACCACACGGCCTCACCGGTCAGTATTATCGGCGGCGGCCGCACCCTCAGACCCGGAGAGGTGACCCTGGCCACGCACGGTGTACTCTTTCTTGACGAGTTACCGGAATTCCCGCGAGAGGTAATAGAAGCCCTCCGCCAGCCTCTGGAGGACCGGCGGGTCACCATCAGCCGCGCCGCCGGCAGCGTGGTCTACCCGGCGGACTTCCTGCTCGCCGGCGCCGCCAATCCCTGCCCCTGCGGCCGTCTCGGTTCTCCGGGGCAACGCTGCCGCTGTACCGAGCGGGAATTGAGGCGCTACCGCAGTCGTCTCTCCGGCCCCCTCATGGATCGGCTGGACCTCATCGTGGAGGTGCCGCCCGTGGACCTGCACGAGCTGAGGCGGGGCGACAACGAAGGTCCGACCTCGGCGGAGGTAAGGGAGCGGGTGGCTGCCGCCCGGAGCCTTCAGCTCCGCCGGCTGGCCCCCTTGGGCCTCACCAGCAACGCCCAGATGGAAGCGCGCCACCTGCGGCGCTTCTGCCCCCTCACCGCCAGAGCCCAGGCCTTGCTTCACCAGGCCTATCGCCGCCTGGGCCTTTCCCTGCGGGGGCACGATCGCCTGCTAAAGGTGGCCCGAACCATTGCCGACCTGGACGGCTCGGAGGTTATCCGCGAAGGCCACCTGGCCGAGGCCATCCAGTACCGGAACTGGAGCTGGGAATCCCGAACCGAAAGCCTCTAGGGAAGCGGCCAGAAAAGAAAGCGCAGCGGAAGATTGGTGCCGCCCGGCGGCATGAACATGATCTCGGCCCGCCCGGCCGGCAGCACCGCCGCCTTGATCATGTCCGCGGCCGCCGACCTCACCCCGGTACGCGGGAGGGGCACCAGGAATCCGTTTGCCCATACGGCTCCTGCCATTGCGCCGCCCCGGGGGTTGAGCAACACCACCCGCTCCTCGGGCGTATCCAGAGTGAAGGAGTAGACCACGCCGTATCCGCCGCGGTTCTCCACCTCCCGGCCGGTCAGAACGTCTGTGCCCCGCGGAAGCCAGTCCCCGGGGACGGTCCAGCCTGCTACCCGGCCCTCCGGCAGGGAAGCCTTTATCTCCCAGTTCCCGGCGGCAAAAGTACCCCGCGTATGTACGTTATCCGGAGGCAAGACCGAGAGCTGGGGGTAGATGGGCCCTATCTCTCCCTCGGCGGGTAGGGCGGCCACGGTAAGCGTAATCCGGCCTTCGACTCTTAGATCGTAGATTCCGTAAAGGACCTCTCCCGGCTTGATCGGCCGGTACTGGCTGTAATTCACGATGTAGAGTTCACCCGGGGACAGTACCACTTCCGACCGGGGTGCAGACCCCCAGTAACGGAGCATACCCTTCCGGCCCACTCCGAGGGGGTCCCGTTCGGGACCGGCGATGCCCTCGCGCTCCACAGTAAGGCGGGCGGGCGTCTCGGCAGGGTTCTCCGCCAGCAACAGGATCCGCAGGGGCCCACCGGTTCCGTTGGCGTGCCAGAAGAATACCCGGGTCGGTCCTTCGGCCGTATCCCGATAGAGAATTCCCGGGCCGGGCACCGCTTCCGGGCTGTTGCTGAGCAGCAGGCGGGGGCCTCCCGCCGCCTCCTGGGTAATTACGGAAACCAACTCCGGGTAACGGTTGCCGGGGAGGGTAAAGCTATCCCCCGGTAGAGTGTGAAGCAGGTAGTAGGCAATCTCGTCCATCAGCCGCTCCTGAGTGACGGTAATGGTCACCCGGTAGGGCTCGCTCCACAGCCCGTGTTCGTCCTTTACCCTCAGGCTGACCGGATAGGTGCCCGGGGCGAAGAATACCTCTCTCCTTCCCTGCCACTCCTTCTGTACCAGATCGTCACCGTCCGGATCGTAGCTGTCGTCCACGTACTCCACCCGTTCCCCCTGCGCCACCACCGTCTTGCTGACCTGGAACCGGGCTACCGGCGCCCGGTTGGGCGGAGGCAAGACTTCGATCGTCACCTGAGCCGGCAGGCTCCACCGGCCTTGCTCGTCCCTGACCTGAAGGGTAAGGGTATACTCGCCCGGCGCCGACCAGGGGGGGCGATTGGTCCAGCGTTCTTCTACCAGGGCCAGCCCTTCCGGGCTATAGCTCTCACTCCGGTATTCCAGCTTCTCCCCCAGATAGACCTGCTGCTTGTTTACCGCAATTACCGCCACCGGCAGCTTCTCCGGGGGATATACGAGTATTTCTCTGGTTTCCGCCCGATAGTCCACCCGGCAGGCCAGGTTTTGAACCGCAAACCGCAAGGGTATCAGCACGACGCCCCGGTCCAGCACGGGAGCCACCGGCAATACTTCCTCGCGCTCGTCCACCTTGGCCCGGGTACTGCCCACCTGGAGAACGAGGCGCGGCGTACCCTCCACGGTTGCCGTCCGGCTCTCCTGATCCCATGCCACCGCCAGGCCAAGGCTTTGGGCAAAAAAGCGCAGAGGCACGAGAGTGGTACCGTTAACCATCCTTGGTGCCGCCGCCAGTTCCACCTGGCGGCCCTGAATCTCTGCCCGACGGCTATCCAGTTTGAGTACTGCCAGGACCTCCCCCGGGGCGGCGGCCCAGGCCGAAGCCGAAAGGAAGGCCAGCACCGCGAAGAACAGCACTGCCCCGCCAAACCAAGAGAATGCGACCCTTCTACCGTACATTCGGTACCCCACCTCCGGCGTGTGTCGGATACGGCTCAACCCCAGGTTGGCCGCTTCCAGATATTAAGACGGGCGAGCTTGCGGTCGGAGTTTCACCCTTCCTGCCGGTAATGGCGATGTATGGCACATTACAATCTGATATAATTCTTTCCAGGAACGTCCCCGGCCTTCGCAGGTTCTGCTTTTTTCGGTGAGGAGGAGAGAGGTTTGAGCCGGCCGCGCCGGCGGCAAAGGGCGCGAATAATTGCTCTCCTGACCGACTTCGGTTCGGAGAGCTACGCGGGCATAGTGAAAGGAGTGGTTCTTTGCCACTGCCCTGAGGCCGTCCTGGTAGACCTTACCCACGACGTCGCGCCCAGGGCGGTGCGTGAGGCAGCGTGGCACCTCTTGACCGCCTACCGCTTCTTTCCCTTGGGGACCGTGTTCCTGGCGGTGGTAGATCCGGACGTGGGAACGGAGCGCCAGGCCCTGGCCCTGGAGGCCGGGGGTTATTACTTCGTGGGACCGGACAACGGTCTGCTCTACCCGGCGGCCGCCTCCGCCGGCATGACCGCCGCGGTGGCTCTTCCCATACCCCCGCATGCCAGCCCTACCTTCCACGGCAGGGACGTCTTTGCCCCGGCGGCGGCCAGGTTGGCGGCAGGAACGTCCCTGGAGGATCTGGGCACGCCCACCCGGCCGCGCAGCTGCCTGAGCTTCTACTTGCAGGGCCGGGAGGGAGAAGTGGTAAGCGTGGACCACTTCGGAAACGCCATTACCAACCTCCCGCCCCTGCCCGGGCGTAATAGTTACCGCCTAACCCTTTCCCGCCGGGGAGAACAGTACTTCCAGAGCGAACTCCCCGCTTACGAAACCTACGCCCGGGCGCCGTTGGGCACCCCATTTCTGCTGGTGGGTTCGGCCGGAACCCTGGAGGTGAGCGTCAGGAACGATTCTGCCGCCCGCCTTCTGGAAATTGAGGCCGGAGACCGGATAAGGGCGGAATAAAAGCGGCGGCAGCCCGCGGGTGGGGCGAATCGACCGGGCCATGACCTTGCAGAACGGCAGACAGTTAAGTCGACGCATAATCGGGGGCACGGTAGTAACCGGCGCGAGCATCGTGTCTCCGGGGGAAGTGTGGGTGTCCGGGGGGCTCATCAGCGCCGTGGGCCCCGTCGGTATGCGCAGCCCGGGCACCGGCACCGTTACCCTAGAGGTGCCGGACCACCTGGTGGTACCCGGGTTCATAGACCTGCACCTCCACGGCGCGGCCGGGGCGGCGGTCATGGAGGCCTCAAAGGCGGGCTTGATGCGGATTGCCCGTTTCCTGGCCGCCCACGGGACCACGGGGTTTCTTGCCACCACCCTGAGCGCCTCTCCCCGGGAGGCCGTAGCCCTGTGCCGCGCGGTCCGAGAGCTGCAGGACGTCCGCACCGGCGGAGCCAGGGTCCTAGGGGTGCACCTCGAAGGACCCTACCTTAATCCCCGGTACGCGGGTGCCCATCCGCGGGAACGACTGCGGGCCCCGGACGTTGCGAAAGTGGAGGAGCTCTTGACCCAAGAGCCGCAGGCCATAAAGATGGTCACCCTGGCCCCGGAAAGGAAGGGTGCGCCGGAGGTAATCGGCTTGCTTCGCAGCCGGGGAGTAGTCGTGGCCGCCGGTCATTCCGGCGCCACCTACGAGCAGGCCGGGCAGGCCTTACAACTGGGCGTAAGACACATAACCCACCTGTTCAACGCCATGAGGGCCTGGCATCACCGGGAACCGGGACTGGCCGGTGCAGTCTTCTCGGATTCTGTCGCACCCCTGAGTTTCGAACTGATTGCCGACGGCCACCACCTGCACCCGGTTACGGTAACGATGACCCTTCTGGCGGCCAAAGCCCTCCCGGTACTGGTTTCCGATGCCCTGCCGGTCCTGGGCCTGAGTGAGGGCAGATACCGGGTGGCGGAGCAGGAGATAATGGTAGAGGGAGAAACGGCCAGGCTTCCCGACGGCCGGCTGGCCGGCAGCCTGCTAACCCTGGATAGGGCTCTGAGGAACGTGGCCCGTTGGCTGAACCGGCCTCTGCCGGAATTGATCCCCCTGGCCACGGTCAACCCCGCCCGGGTGCTGGGACTGCAATCGCAGTTGGGGGAGTTGCTGCCCGGCCGCCGGGCGGACTTGGTGGTGCTTGACGCCGAGGGAAAGGTTTGTCTTACAATGGTAGGGGGTGAAGTCGTCTATTCTCTCCCCGAATTCGACCAAAGCTGGCGGTAACACGGGTTACGGAGACTATAACGGTTAGGAGGTAGAGGAAAGATGTATCCAACGCGGTGGGAGCGCGGCCCTTTCGGCGACCTCATGCGCGAAATCGGGCGGCTGCGCGAGGAAGTTGACCGGGTAATGGGAAACGTATTCCAGCAACTGCCGTTCCTGGGCCGAGAGGCCCCGGCCTGGCAACCGAGCATTGAGCTTTTTGAAACCGACGCCGAAGTGGTGTTCCGGGCCGACCTGCCGGGCGTCGACCCCAAGGAGTTGGAGGTGGAAGTGCAGGAAAGGGAGCTGACCATCAAGGGGCAGCACAAGGAGGAAAAGGAGACCCAGACCGAAAACTACTATCACGCAGAACGCCGCTACGGCACATTCTTCCGTCGGGTGCCCCTGCCGGTCCAGGTGAGGGCCGGCGAAAGCAAAGCCTCCTATAAAAACGGGGTGCTGGAGGTAAGGATGCCTAAGGTCCAGCCGCGGCAGAAAGGATATCGGGTTCCGATAGAAGACTAGTCTGCTTTCCGTCCGGCGTTGCCCCCGCAGACCCTGCTGGTGTATACTACCGTTGTCTGGCCCCGGCGCCTGGCGAACGGCCTCAGACCTTCGCCGGGCGCCGAAGTCCGCCGGAAGGCCGACAACAGGGGATGATGAGTCTGGAAGCGCAACTCGACCGGCGCCTGAGCTGGCTGGCCCTGGGCATGATAGAGGGGATAAGGCGGCAACGTCTTTTCCGGTTGGTAGAACATGCCGGATCGCCTGAGGCTGCCTGGCACTTATCCCCGGCGGATCTGGCGCAGGTTCCGGGGTGGAGCGAGAGAACGGTTGCGGCCTTTGTGGCTCAACGATCGCAGGTTTGCCCGGGAAAAGAATACGAAACGGCCAAGAGGCTCGGCGTGGAGATCTGGACCTGGGAGGACGAAGAATATCCTGACCTGCTCAGAGAAATAGCCGACCCCCCTCTAGCCCTCTACGCCCGAGGTGGGCGTCTTCGCGACGGGCTTCTTACCGTGGCCGTAGTCGGCACCCGTCGCGCCACGGCCTACGGACGCCAGGCGGCCAGGCGGCTGGCCCGGGAACTGGCCGCAGCCGGCGTCTGCGTAGTCAGCGGCCTGGCCCGGGGAGTAGACAGCGAGGCCCATCTGGGGGCTCTGGAGGCCGGCGGCTTCACGGCAGCAGTGCTGGGGTGCGGCGCGGACGTGATCTATCCTCCGGAGAGCGCACGGTTGTTCGAGGCCATCGGGCGCAAGGGGCTCATCCTGAGCGAGTACCCGCTGGGCACCCCGCCCCGGGCGGCCAATTTCCCGGCCCGGAACCGAATCATAAGCGGGCTGTCGCGGGGTGTGGTGGTAATAGAGGCGGGTGAGAAGAGTGGAGCCCTGATTACCGCCGACCTGGCCCTGGAACAAGGCCGAGACGTTTTTGCCGTCCCAGGACCCATCAACAATCCTTACAGCCGCGGGGCGAACGAACTGATAAAGCAGGGAGCCAAACTGGTACAGTCGGCGGCCGACATTCTCGAGGAATACGGGTTACAGGGCTTTCCCTTCCGGGCGGTGGGAGAGCCCCCGGCCATGGGCCCGGAAGAGAGGAAAGTCCTGCACCTGCTGCGCGGCGGCCCGGTACAGTTGGAGGAACTGGCGGAAATAACCGGGTACCATGTATCGAAGCTGGCGAGGATCCTAACCCATCTGGAGCTGAAAGGGCTGGTAGAGCAGCTGCCCGGCAAGCAGTTCGTGGCCCAGAAGGCGGATTGAGGTGAGGCAGATTGGCCAAGACCCTGGTAATAGTCGAATCTCCGGCCAAGGCGAGAACGTTGACCCGGATCCTGGGGCGCAACTACCTGGTCAAGCCATCCATGGGCCACGTCCGGGACCTGCCCCAAAGCCAGTTCGGGGTGGACGTAAAGAACGGGTTCGAGCCCAAGTATATAACCATTCGAGGCAAGGGAGAAATCGTGCGCGAGCTGCGCGAGGCGGCCAGGAAAACCGGGCGGGTGCTGCTGGCCTCAGACCCCGACCGGGAAGGAGAGGCCATAGCCTGGCACCTCCAGCACCTCCTGCAGCTGGGTGCAGATGAGCCTTGCCGTGTGGAGTTTCACGAAATCACCCCCCCGGCGGTTGCCGAGGCAGTACGGCACCCCCGCACCATAGACTTCCGCCTGGTTGACGCCCAACAGGCCCGCCGGGTGCTGGACCGCCTGGTGGGTTACAGCCTCAGTCCGCTGCTGTGGAGAAAGATTCGGCGCGGACTCAGTGCGGGTCGGGTACAGTCGGTGGCGGTACGGCTTATATGCGAGCGAGAGGAAGAGATCCGCAATTTCGTTCCCGAGGAATACTGGACGCTCACCGCCAGACTGGTCACGCCCGACGGCCAGCCTTTCCAGGCGCGACTGGTTACCTCGGAGCGCATTCCCGACCGGCAGAGTATGGACAACGTGCTGCGTGCCCTGGAGGGCGCGGCCTTCCGAGTAAGGGAAGTCAAGAGCAAGGATAAGAGGCGGCAGCCGCCGCCGCCGTTCATTACCAGCACCTTGCAACAGGAGGCGGCCAAGAGGCTGAACTTCACCGCCCGGCGCACCATGTCCGTGGCCCAGCAGCTTTACGAGGGCGTCCCGCTGGGGCGGGAAGGTCCAGTGGGCCTGATAACCTATCTGCGTACCGATTCCACCCGCGTTGCCGCTGTGGCCCAGGAGGAGGCGCGGGCCTACCTGCGCCGGCGTTTCGGTGAGGCCTATCTGCCTCCTGCGCCTCCCGGACCGGTCAGGAAGAAAGAAGGGTCGGTACAGGACGCACACGAGGCCATCCGGCCCACCGGCGTTTACCGGGAACCAGAAGGTCTGAAGGAATTCCTGACGCCCGATCAGTATAAGCTCTACCGCCTCATATGGCAGCGCTTCCTGGCCAGCCAGATGGCGGCAGCCCGCTACGAGATCACCACCGCCGACATCCCGGCCGGGGAGTACCTCTTCCGGGCCGTAGGTCGGGTGCTCAAGTTCACCGGCTTCCTGGAGCTTTACGAGGAGATTCCCGACGAGGAAACCGAGGCTGGCGAAGAACTACCGCCTCTTGAAGCAGGCATGCTCCTTGAACTAGAGGAGCTGTGCCCCAAGCAGCATTTCACCCAGCCGCCTCCCCGTTATACCGAGGCCTCCCTGGTAAAAACCTTGGAAGATAAGGGAATCGGCCGGCCCAGCACCTATGCCCCCATCATCGAAACCATCCTGGCACGGGGATACGTAAAGCGCGCCAACCGCCAGTTCGTGCCCACCGAGCTGGGATTCGTGGTGGTCAACCTGCTCAAGCAGTACTTCTCCCAGGTCATAGACGTGGAGTTCACCGCCCATATGGAAAAGCAGCTTGATCTGATTGAGGAAGGAAAGCTGGCATGGCGAAAAGTAGTAGGGGAATTCTACCGGCCTTTCCAGCAGGTACTGGCGCAGGCGGAAAGGGAGATCGAGGTAATAGAGTTGGAAGAAGAGACCGTCGACGAGTATTGCCCCAAATGCGGCCGGCAGATGGTAGTCAAGAGCGGGCGCTTCGGCCGGTTTCTCGCCTGTCCCGGCTTCCCCGAATGCAGGACCACCAAGCCTTACCAGGAATCGATCGGGGTTAGCTGTCCCCTGTGCGGGGGGAAAATAGTCCTGAGACGGGGCAAGAAAGGGCGGGCCTTCTACGGTTGCAGCAACTATCCCCAGTGCACGTTTACCTCCTGGGACCGACCGACGGAGAAGGACTGCCCGGTCTGCGGGGAGCGCCTCCTGGCCAAGGGCGCACGCTCCAGGCTGCTTAGATGTCCCAAGTGCGGCCACCAGGAGAGGGAGGAAGCAAATGAAGGCGGTTAGGATCATCGGCGGCGGGCTGGCCGGCTGTGAGGCGGCATGGCAATTGGCCCGGCGCGGCGTTGAAGTTGAGATCTGGGAAATGAGGCCCGAAAAACTCACCCCTGCCCACCGTACCGGCTATCTGGCCGAGCTGGTTTGCTCCAATTCTCTTCGCTCGCAAGCCCTGACCACCGCTCCCGGCCTGCTGAAAGAAGAAATGCGCCGCCTGGACTCGCTGATCATTCGCTGGGCGGATGCCACCCGGGTGCCGGCCGGCGAAGCTCTGGCGGTAGACCGAGAAGCCTTTGCCGGCGGGATTACCGACGAGCTTCGGCAACTGCCCCGGGTAAAGGTGGTACACGAGGAAGCGCGCGAACTACCAGAGCCACCGGCCATAGTGGCTACGGGCCCTCTTACTTCGGACGAGCTGGCGCGGGCCATCGGCGAGTTTTTCGGCGAGGATCACCTATACTTCTACGATGCCCTGGCGCCAATTGTCAGCGCCGAATCCCTCAATTTCGAACGCCTATTCCGGGCCTCCCGCTACGGAAAGGGAGAGGACGCCTACCTCAATTGCCCGTTGACCGAGGAAGAGTACTACACCTTCTACCGGGCCTTGCGCGAGGCGGACACCTATGTCGGACACGAGTTCGATCGGCCCGGATTTTTCGAAGGGTGTCTGCCCATCGAAGAGATGGCCGCCCGAGGTCCGGACACCCTGCGTTTCGGCCCCATGAAGCCGGTGGGCCTGACCGATCCCCGTACCGGTCGCCAACCTTTTGCCGTCGTACAGCTGCGCCCTGAAAACCGGGCGGAAACCATGTTTAACCTGGTGGGCTTCCAGACCCGGCTGCGCCGGCCGGAGCAAGAGCGCGTCTTCCGGCTCATACCCGGCCTGGAAAGGGCCGAGTTCCTGCGCTTCGGGGCCATGCACCGCAACACCTACCTCAACGCTCCGAAGCTTCTGTTACCCACCTTTCAGGCCCGGCAGGAACCCGAACTGCTGTTCGCCGGCCAGATCACCGGGGTAGAGGGGTACGTCGAGTCCGCTGCCTCCGGGTTGATAGCGGGAATCAATATGGCCCGAATCCTGAGCAGAAAACTGCCGGTAGTGTTCCCGGAAGAAACCTGTCTGGGCGGTTTGAGCCGACATATTGCCACGGCGGTTCAGCCCTTTCAGCCCATGAATATCAACTTCGGCCTGCTTCCTCCCCTGTCGAAAAGAGTCCGCAATCGACGGCAACGGCGTGAGGCTCTGGCCCGGCGGGCGTTGGAGGCACTGGAACAATTCAAGGAAAAGGAATTGGGCTGATCTTGTCAGAACATTACGGATGTGTTAGTATAAATCGAAAGGCGGAGGGTTATACTCTTAGGAGGGTGGATTTTGGTACCGCAGTTGGAGGATTTTCTCCAATATTTGCGTCTGGGACGAGGGGCGTCGGAGCACACGCTGCGGGCCTATCGGGCAGACATCGAGGAGTTTCTGCGGTTCTGCCACGGCCGGGGCAGAGAATTCCTTCGCGCCGATCAGTGGGTGGCGAGGGCTTACCTCAGCGGCCTTTACCGGCGCGGATTGAGCCGGATTACCGTAGCCAGAAAGGTAGCGGCCCTGCGGTCCTTTTACCGATATCTCCTGCGTCAGGGCGGGGTGGAGACCAACCCTTTCTCCCTGGTAAGGCCCCCGAAGCTCCGGCGCAGGCTCCCACGGTTCTTTTACTACCACGAAGTCGAAGCCCTGCTGGCCCTGCCCAGGACCAATACGCCGGCAGGCAAGCGGGATCGGGCCCTACTGGAAGTGCTCTATGCCAGCGGGGCCCGCGTAGCAGAAGTGGTAGGGCTCAATCTGGGTGATGTGCGCCTGGAGGAAGGCTACGCCCTGGTACGGGGCAAGGGCGCCAAGGAGCGCGTGGCCTTTCTGGGCGCAGAAGCGGCGGCGGCACTCAAGTCCTACCTGGAGGAGGGCAGGCCGGCGCTGGCACGAGGCGCTCCCACGGAAGCCCTGTTCTTGAACTGCAGGGGGAACAGGCTCAGCCAGCGCGGCGTTCGCTACCTGCTGGCCCGCTACATGCGTCAGGCAGGGTGGGAGAAGAAGGCCGGGCCTCATGCTCTGCGCCATTCCTTCGCCACCCACCTACTGGAGCGGGGAGCGGACCTTCGGGCGGTACAGGAATTGCTGGGGCACGCCAGCCTCTCCACCACCCAGGTTTACACGCACGTGAGCGGGGCGAGGTTACGCGCGGTGTACGATCGTACCCACCCTCGGGCCTGAAGGGAGCGGGGTTATGTTTCACGGTACTACCATCGTAGCCGTGCGCCGCTTCGGCCGCATGGCCCTGGGAGGAGACGGGCAGGTAACTCTGGGCCAGCACACGGCGGTCAAGCACCGGGCCCGGAAGGTGCGCCGTCTGTACGACGGCCAGGTTCTGGCGGGTTTTGCCGGTGCCGTAGCCGATGCCCTAACGCTGTTTGAGAAGTTCGAGGGTAGACTGCAGGAGTTTCACGGCAACCTGCCCCGCGCGGCGGTGGAACTCACCAAGGAATGGCGCACGGATCGCTACTTGAGGCAACTGGATGCCTTATTGGTAGTAGGAGACAAGGAAAGGCTGCTGGTGATTTCCGGGACGGGCGAGGTGTTGGAGCCCGACGATGACATCGCCGCGGTGGGTGCCGGCGGGCCCTATGCCCTGGCTGCGGCCCGGGCCCTGATCAGGCATACTCAACTGGAGGCAGCAGCCATCGTTCGGGAAGCCCTGTTGATCACCTCGAGCATATGCGTTTATACTAACGACCAGATCACCGTGGAGGAGCTTTAGGCCCGAGATGGAGCAATTAACGCCCAAGGCCATAGTACGCGAATTGGACCGCTACATCGTGGGACAGCACCAGGCCAAGAAATGTGTGGCCGTTGCCTTGCGCAACCGGTACCGAAGGATGCGAATACCTCCTCCCCTGCGGGACGAAATTGCGCCCAAGAACATCCTCATGATCGGGCCTACAGGGGTGGGCAAGACGGAAATCGCCCGACGCCTGGCCAGGCTGGTAAAAGCGCCTTTTGTCAAGGTGGAGGCCACCAAGTACACGGAGGTGGGATATGTCGGAAGAGATGTCGAATCCATGGTACGAGACCTGGTGGAGGCAGCCGTACGCATGGCCAAACAGGAGAAGGCACAGACGGTCATGGAGCAGGCGCGAGTCCTGGCGGAAGAGAGGATCCTGGACCTTCTGGCCCCGGACACCAGGCGCCAGGCCGGCACGGCCAATCCCCTGGAGTTCCTGTTGAGGGGTCCCGGCACCGGGTCGACAACCGATCCCCAGGCGGAAGAGCGAAGGGCGATCCTCCGCCACAAGTTGGCCCGGCAGGAACTGGAAGACGAGTTGGTGGAGATAGAGGTGGACGAACGAACCCCGCCGGTGCTGGAGATGTTCGGCGGCGCGGGTTTGGAGGAGCTGGGGATCAACCTGCAGGACCTGCTGGGCGGGCTGGTTCCCCGCCGGAAGCGGCGAAGGCGGGTGAAGGTGAGCGAGGCGCGCCGCCTGCTCACCCAGGAAGAGGCGGAAAAGCTGGTAGACATGGAAGAAGTGATCGGTACGGCTATTGAAAGGGTAGAGCAAAGTGGAATAATCTTCATAGACGAGATCGACAAGATCGCCGGCCGCGAGGGTGCATACGGGCCCGACGTATCGCGCGAAGGGGTGCAAAGGGATATACTACCTCTGGTGGAAGGCTGCACGGTGACCACCAAGTACGGACCGGTGCGTACCGACCACTTGCTGTTTATTGCCGCTGGGGCTTTTCACATCTCCAAGCCCCAGGACTTGATACCCGAACTTCAGGGGCGCTTCCCGCTTCGGGTGGAGTTGGATAGCCTCAGCGAGGAAGACCTCCGGCGGATACTGGTGGAACCCGAGAACTCCTTACTGAGGCAATACATCGCCTTACTGGGAAGTGAGGGAATCAAGCTCAGCTTTACTCCGGGGGCAGTTGCCCAAATTGCTAAGATCGCTTATACTGTAAATTGTCAAAGTGAAAATATCGGGGCTAGGCGACTGTATACCGTCATGGAGCAGCTCTTGCAGGATTTGCTCTTCGAGGCGCCGGATGTCGCCGTTTCCGAGGTGGTAATCGACGAAGATTACGTGGAGGCAAGACTGGCCGGAATAGTTAAGGATCGGGATCTCAGTTATTACATTCTTTAAGTTAAAGAGGAGGTAGGCCAAGGTGAAGTCGTTGCTAGAAAAAACCCGCGACATCAACCGTCTGCTACAAAAGAGCGCGGGGAATCCGGTGGATTTCAGAGAGATGGCCAAGGTGCTTTCCGAAACCATCGGGGCCAACTGCTATCTCCTGAACCGCCAGGGGAAGATTCTGGGGTACGGGTTCATGGAAGGTTTCACCTGCCCGATTATGGAGGAAATCGTCTACCGCTCAGAGGAATTCCCCGAGGACTATAACGAGCAGCTCTTGCGCATGGACCGCACCCATGCCAATTTCGGACAGGTGGGCAACGCCTGCGTATTCAGACCCGCGGGGGAGAAGTGCCTCTTCACCGGCAAACTGGTCACGGTGGTACCCGTGATGGGTGGCGGGCAGCGTCTGGGGACGCTGGTACTGGCCAAGTTCAACGTCGAATTCAACGAGGAGGACCTCATCCTGGCCGAATACGGGGCGACCGTAATGGGAATGGAGCTCTTGCGCTCCAAAGCCGAGAAGATCGAAGAAGAAGCCCGCAAGCGGGCGGCGGTGCATGTGGCCCTCGGCACCTTATCGTACTCGGAGCTGGAGGCCGTAGAGCACATCTTTGCCGAGCTTGACGGCAAAGAGGGAGTACTGGTGGCCAGCAAGATCGCCGACCGGGCAGGGATAACTCGTTCGGTGATCGTCAACGCCCTGCGCAAGTTCGAGAGTGCCGGGGTTATCGAATCCAAGTCCCTGGGCATGAAGGGAACCTACATCCGCGTGCTCAACGACAACCTCTTCGAAGAACTGGCCAAGCTCCGCCACCGCTGAGGCATTGCCCCCAATAGCGGTTTGTGCTATACTACCTCTGGCTTAGCACACACGTATCGGATCCGGGTAGGGGTGCCCGGCGCTGCCGGGTTCTACCCGGAAATGAAGATATGGAGGCCAAACCGCTATGGAGGTGGCATGAATCGGCGTGGCTATTATCTCTATGAAACAACTGCTGGAGGCAGGGGTACACTTCGGCCACCAAACCCGCAGGTGGAACCCCAAGATGGCTCCCTACATCTTCACCGAACGAAACGGGATCTACATCATCGATCTCCAGAAGACGGTGAAGAGGACTGAGGAAGCCTATAATTTTGTCCGCGACCTGGCCGCCCAGGGGGGCAAAATCCTCTTCGTAGGCACCAAAAAGCAGGCTCAGGAATCAATCCGCGAAGAAGCAGAGCGTTGCGGCATGCCCTACGTAAACGTGCGCTGGCTGGGTGGAATGCTGACCAACTTCCAGACCATCAGGCACCGCATCGAACGATTGCTGGAATTAGAACGGCTGGAAGGCTCCGGGCGCCTGGCCGCCCTGCCCAAGAAAGAAGCGGCCCGGCTCATGGCAGAAAAGGAAAAGCTTGCCCGCTTTCTGAACGGTATCAAGCACATGAAAGGCCTGCCCGATGCCCTTTTCGTTGTAGATCCCCGAAAGGAAAAGATCGCGGTAGCCGAGGGCCGACGGCTGGAAATCCCCATCGTGGCCATCGTAGACACCAACTGCGATCCGGAGGAGATCGACTACGTCATCCCCGGCAACGACGACGCCATCAGGGCGGTGCGCCTGCTCACCAGCAAGATGGCGGACGCCGTTCTGGAGGGCTTGCGGGGCCAGGAGTCAGAAGTGGCCGAGGCGCAGGCCTAGAGAAGTGCAGCGAGGAGGGAGCAATTCGTTGTCCGCGATAAGTGCCTCTTTGGTGAAGGAACTGCGCCAGCGCACCGGCGCCGGGATGATGGACTGCAAGGAGGCCCTGGTGGCCACCGGAGGGGACCTGGACCGGGCGGTAGAGGTCCTGCGACAGAAGGGGCTGGCCAAGGCGGCCAGGAAGGCGGCTCGGGTGGCGGCCGAGGGTCTGGTGGAGTCCTATATTCATGCCGGAGGCAGGATTGGGGTTCTAATCGAGGTCAACTGCGAAACCGATTTCGTAGCCCGCACTCCGGAGTTCAAGTCTCTCTGCCGGGACCTGGCCATGCAGGTAGCCGCCTCCAAGCCCGAATACGTCAGCCGCGAGGACGTGCCGGCCGAGGTACTGGAGAAGGAAAAGAGCATCCTGCGGGCCCAGGCCCTCAACGAAGGCAAGCCCGAGCGCATAGTGGACAAGATCGTGGAGGGACGGCTGGCAAAGTTCTACGAGGAGCGCTGCCTGCTGGAGCAGCCCTTTATAAGGGATCTGGACCGCTCGGTAAAGGATTACCTGGCCGAAAAGATAGCTGCCATCGGCGAAAACATCGTGGTACGGCGTTTCGTACGCTTTGAACTGGGCGAACGCTAGGCGGAGGTCCGGCCACCGATGCCCGAGCCGAAGTACAAGCGGGTGGTGTTGAAGCTCAGCGGGGAAGCGCTGGCAGGCACCAAGGGTTTCGGCATCGACCCGGAAGTGCTGAATTCTATTGCCCAAGAGGTCCAGGAGGTTCGGGACCTGGGGGTGGAAGTGGCGATTGTGGTCGGCGGCGGAAACCTGTGGCGGGGCATCACCGGCAGCGCCCAGGGGATGGATCGGGCTACCGCCGACTATATCGGCATGCTGGCCACGGTCATGAATGCACTCGCCCTGCAAGACGCCCTGGAGAAGCACGGGGTGGACACGCGGGTACAGACGGCCATTGAAATGCGACAAATCGCCGAGCCTTATATCCGGCGGCGGGCCATCCGCCATTTGGAGAAAGGGCGGGTGGTTATTTTTGCCTCCGGAACCGGCAATCCGTTCTTCTCTACGGATACGGCCGCAGCCCTGCGGGCGGCGGAGATCGAAGCCGAGGTCATCTTGATGGCCAAACGGGTGGACGGGGTCTACGACGCCGACCCGCTGGTTAACCCCAGGGCCAAGCGCTACAAAGACCTGGCCTACATCGAAGTAATCAGCAAGGGCCTGGCGGTCATGGATTCCACCGCCACCTCTCTTTGCATGGATAACAAGATTCCCATTATCGTTTTCGGTTTGGCAGAGCGAGGAAACATCAAGCGGGCCGTTATGGGTGAGGATATCGGTACTTACGTGGGGGGAAAGGCCTGATGCAAGACCTCTTGAAGGACGTTAACGAACGCATGCAAAAGGCCTGTGAAGTCCTGCGCAAGGAACTGGCGGCCTTGCGTGCCGGCAGGGCCAGCCCCGCCCTGCTGGAGAAGATCGAGGTCGACTATTACGGCGTTCCAACCCCGGTCAACCAAGTAGCCACCATAACCGCTCCCGATGCTCGCCTGCTGGTGGTTCAGCCCTGGGACAAGAGCCTGGTGCCCAAGATAGAAAAGGCCATACTCAAGTCGGACCTGGGAGTGAACCCCACCAGCGACGGAACGGTGGTGCGGATTCCCATACCGCCCCTGACCGAAGAGAGACGCAAGGAAATGGTCAAGGTGGTGCGCAAGAAAGGCGAAGAGGCGCGGGTGGCCATTCGCAACGTCCGCCGAGACGGCAACGAGCGGGTCAAAGGGGCGGAGAAAGAGGGCCTTATCTCCGAAGACCAGGCCAAAAGGACGCAGGAAGAAATCCAGAAGCTTACCGACAAGTACATCAAAGAAGTGGATAGGATCCTGGAAGCCAAGGAAGAGGAGATCCTGGCCTCCTAGGTGACGCGTCTTGACCCTGCCGCCCGAAATGCCGGATCTAATCGGCCTGCCGGAGAAGGAAGCCCGGGCGCGCCTGGCGGAATTGGGGATGGCGGTGGAGATCCGGGTTACAGTGCCTCCCCGCAAGAAAACCTCCGAAGAACCACTGAGGGTGGTACGGCAGAGGCTCCTGGCCCCCGGGCGCGTGGAATTGGTGCTGGCCGCCTTTCCCGAAGGAATACGGGAATCGGTCTGATTGTGGCTTCCACTTCCTTTTTCCTGCCCGACGAGCTTTGAGCCCCCTTCCTGCGAGGGGGTTAATAAGTTGAAGGAAGGTAAATCGAGCGTGGTCGCGTGGCTATGGCGGAACCGAAGGGTATGGCGGCGTCTCCAAGCGCGACGGCTCAGGCGGCGCATAGATCCCAATCGCCTTCCACGGCACGTAGCCATAATCATGGACGGCAACGGCCGCTGGGCCCGGCGCCGTGGCCTTCCCCGAGTGCTGGGGCATCGGGCGGGCGTGGAAGCCCTGCGTTCAATAGTGGAAGCCTGTATTGACGTGGGCATCGGCGTACTTACGGTTTACGCCTTTTCCACCGAAAACTGGAAACGGCCGCCGGAGGAAGTCAACTCCCTGATGGAGCTCCTGGTTGAGTACCTGCAAAAGGAACTTGCGGAATTGAAGCAGAACGGGGTGCAAATCCGACCTATCGGCGACCTGGAATCGCTGCCCCCGCGGGTCCGGGCCGAACTGCGGAAAGCCCAGGAGGAAACCAGGGAAGAACACAACCTGATCCTTAACGTAGCGGTCAACTACGGCGGTCGGGCCGAACTGGTACGGGCAACGCGGCTGATCGCGCAGGCGGCGGCCAGCGGCAAGCTGTCTCCGGAGGCCATTGATGAGCGCACCCTGGCCGAATACCTCTATACTGCCGGCCTTCCTGATCCCGACCTTATAATCAGGCCGTCCGGGGAAATGCGTCTGAGCAATTTTCTGCTCTGGCAAAGTGCCTATAGCGAACTGTGGGTCACTCCCACCCTTTGGCCGGATTTCAGCCCCGCCGAACTGTGGGCGGCCATAGCCGAATTCCAGCGGAGGCATCGGCGCTTTGGCGGACTCGAGCCTGAGTAGACGTGCATTTACGGCTGCGATAGGCATCCCCCTGCTGCTGGCTCTGGCCTATGCCGGTGGCTGGCCCTGGCTGGCGGCGGTCGCCCTCTTGCAAGGCCTGGCTACCGCCGAGGCAAGACGAATGGGTGCCCATCTGGGATGGGAACTGCCGGCATTGCCGGATTACATACTTGCCGTTTTTTTTCAGTTGGCGGTGTATTTCTGCGGATTGCCGGGCTATGCTGGGGCCGTACTGGTTGCCTTGGCCGTACGGGTGGGCGTTTTCCTCCTCGCCTATCCGCGCTACCCTTTGGTTTCGGTAGCCGTCGGCTGGCTGATCGGTACCTATTTGGGGCTCTTTTCTTTTCTGGTAATGATCGAAAGAAGCCTGGGGTGGTCTTTCTTGTGGAGCCTCTTGTTCATTACCTGGGCCAACGATACCGGCGCCTACCTGGTCGGCCGGAAGTACGGCCGGCACCGTCTGGCACCCGTACTGAGCCCCGGTAAGAGCTGGGAGGGGACCATCTCGGGATGGATGGCGGCAGTGGCAGCAGGTTTGATCCTGGCCCACTGGTTTTCCGGCCCCGCAGTAGAATGGGCGGCATTCGCCTGGGTCCTGGCCGTAGCGGGCCAGATCGGGGACCTCTGGGAATCGGCGCTCAAGCGCCAGGCGGAGATGAAGGACGCAGGTGCACTCCTGCCGGGGCACGGGGGGGTGCTGGATCGTTTCGACAGCCTGATGTTCGCGGCCCCCGTAGCCTTTTTCTTGGTCCCCGCCCTTGGCCTTTAGGCGCAATTGGGAAGGCACTCTAACCGAGCCTTCCAGGGTCCCTCAAAGAGGAGGAGAGCATGAGAAACCGGCTTGTCCGGATACAACGATTAGGCATAGTGATCTTCCTGGTACTTGCCAGCCTTTACCTCCTGTATTATCACCTCCTGCCCGCTCTCTGGCAAGTACTGAGAACGGTGGTTCCCTGGGTACTGCCGTTTGTGGCCGGCTGGTTTCTCGCCGCGCTGCTCGACCCGGCAGTAGACTGGCTGGAACACCGGGCCCGCTGGCCGAGGACGTTGGCCTCTGCAGTGCTGGTGCTCCTGGCAACCATCGTCCTGTCGCTGTTCCTGGCCGTATTGGTAGCCAAGATGGTTGCCGAACTCGCACACCTGGCGGTAGAACTCCCCCGCTACGGAGCCCTTCTTAAGGAAGGGATACTGCAGCTTGACGCCCTCTACAAACAACTTCCACCCCAGGTACTCGAGGCCACGCAGGGCTCGATCGAAACCCTGATGGGTTACCTGCGAGGTCTGCTAACCCGGGTAGTTCAAGACCTGGTCGGGGTGGCCGCCGGCATTCCCCGGGGGTTCATTGCCCTAATCGTGGCCCTGGTGGCTTCCTTCTTCTTCAGTCGGGACCGGGATCTCATTCGCAAAGGGACCCTTTCACTCTTCCCGTGGTTATACCGACCGCAGGTGGCCGACGTCTTGCGAGAAGTAGGCGCGGGAGTAATAGGGTATTTTAAGGCCCAGGGATTACTCATAGGGTTCACCGCACTCCAGGTACTGGCCGGCCTTTACCTCCTGAAGGTGAAGTACGCGCTGACCCTGAGCCTTTTTATCGCCTTGCTGGACATCCTACCGGTGGTGGGACCGGGCACGGTGTTCCTGCCCTGGGCGGGCTGGGAATTGGTCAACCGGCACTACGGCCTCGGGTTGGCCTTGATCGCTCTTTATGCTACCATAACCGTAGTCCGCCAGATTCTAGAACCCAAGGTGGTGGGCCGGAACCTGGGCCTGCATCCTTTGGCCGCTCTGGCCAGCATCTTTATCGGCATCCAGGCTCTGGGCCTGGTTGGAGCCGTACTGGGACCGCTGCTGCTCGTGTTCCTGAAGGCAGCCTACCGGGCGGGATTGCTTCGCAGGCAACAACCTTAGGTGGAGAAGGGAAGGAACAGGTGAGCAAGGGAGTAGCCGTGTTGGGGTCCACCGGGTCTATCGGCCGACAGGCCCTGGAGGTGATCCGGGCCTTCCCCGACCGCCTCCGGGCCGTTGCCCTGGCCAGCCGGGGCAAAGACCCGGCACTGCTGCGGCAACAGGCGGTGGAGTTCCGGCCAAAGCTGGTAGCCGTGGCCGATCCCCAAACCGCCGCCGCCCTCAAGACCGAGCTTCCCCCGGGAACCGAAGTGGTGTGGGGCGAGGAGGGCCTTGCGGCCTGCTGCAGCCTGGCGGAGGTGTCGCTGGTGTTAAACGCGGTAGGCGGGGTGGAGGGGCTTGCCGCCAGCCGCGCGGCGGTACACGCCGGAAGGCATCTGGCGCTCGCCAACAAGGAAAGCCTGGTTGTGGCCGGAGCGCTCCTGCTAAGGGAGGCGGAGGCTCGCGGCGTTTGCCTCCTCCCGGTGGATAGCGAGCACGCCGCGCTCCACCAGTGTCTTGCCGGCCGATCCCGACCCGTGGCACGACTCATACTTACCGCCAGCGGGGGTCCGTTCCGAGACTGGCCCGTGGAGAGACTGCCTCAGGTTACCCCGGAAATGGCCCTGCGGCACCCCACCTGGCGAATGGGTCCCAAGATCACCGTAGACTCCGCCACGCTGGCCAACAAGGCCTTGGAGGTCATCGAGGCCCACTGGCTCTTTGGGGTACCCTATTCCCAGATCGAGGTGATCTTACACCCCCAGAGCTTGGTGCACTCGCTGGTAGCCTTTGCCGACGGCAATCTCCTGGCCCAACTCGGGCCTCCCGACATGCGGCTGCCGATTCAATATGCCCTGAGTTACCCGGAAAGCTGGCCTTCGCCCTTCGGAGCCTGGAACTGGGAAGGCATACCACCCCTAACCTTTGAAACCCCGGACCAGGACCGTTTCCCCTGCCTGCGCCTGGGTTACTGGGCGGGGCGGCAAGGGGGTACCTACCCGGCGGTGCTGGCAGGTGCCGACGAGAGTGCAGTAGAACTCTTCCTGGCCGGCATCATAGGTTTCGAAGAGATCCCCAGGCTAATAGAGGAGGCGTTGACCTGCCACCGCCCCGTCGCCGAACCCACCTGGGAAGAGGTTAAGGAGGCCGTGGCCTGGGCGCGGCGGTGGGTAAAAGAGAGGAAGGGTGGGCGCTGGTGAGCCCTCAGGAGATATTGATAGCCCTCGTGTTCTTTTCGCTCCTGATAGCCGTACATGAGTTCGGTCACTTCCTGGCCGCCAAACTATGCCGGGTACGGGTAGAGGAGTTTTCCGTGGGCATGGGGCCGTTGTTGGTCGGGAAGAAGTGGGGTGAAACCTTCTATTGCCTTCGGGCGGTGCCGCTGGGCGGCTACAACAAGATGGCGGGAATGGAACCGGAAACGCTTGACGACCCCCGGGGCTTCTATCGGCAGAGCGCCGGGCGGCGCCTGGCGATCCTGATTTCCGGATCCCTGATGAACTTTCTCCTGGCGGTTCTGATTTACGCTTTCATCTTTTGGGCCCTGGGCTCTCCGTCCAACCAACCGGTGATCGGCCGGGTATTGCCGGATTGGCCGGCCCAGGAGGCAGGCCTGGCCGCCGGCGACCGGATAGTGGCCATAAACGGCCGGTCGATAGACTACTGGCAGGATATGGTGAGCATAATCCACCGGAGCCCGGGAATGCCGCTGGAACTCACGGTAGAGCGGAAGGGCCGGGTGTTCAGGGTAGAAATCGTGCCCCGGCTGGATCCCCAGAGCCAGGTGGGAATGATCGGGGTCGAACCCTCCCTGATACGATTCAGCCCGTTCGGGGCCCTGGGGCAGGGAATACGACAGACCGCGTTGGTGCTCTACCTGGTCCTGGTAGGTCTGGGCCAGATGTTTGCCCGACAGGTGCCGGTAGACCTGGTCGGGCCGGTGGGCGTAGTGCAGCTACTGGGTGAGGCGGCGCGCTTCGGAACCGCCAGCGTACTGAGCTTTGCTGCTTTTATCAGCCTAAACCTGGGCCTCTTCAACCTGTTTCCCATTCCGGCTCTGGACGGAAGTCGCCTGCTGTTCCTGGCCGTGGAGGCCCTACGGGGCCGTCCCGTGGACCCCCGCAAGGAGGGACTGGTCCACCTGGTCGGCTTCGCCGTTCTGGTCGGTATGCTGCTAATCATCACCTACCGCGATCTGCTGCGGATATTCGGCTAGGGGAGGGCAAATATGCGCCGGCCCAGCCTGGCTCTGCGCATCGGAACGGTCACCGTGGGGGGCGGCGCCCCGGTAGTGGTGCAGTCCATGACCAAGACCGACACCCGGGATGCCTCGGCCACCCTTGCCCAGATCCGAAAACTGGCCGCAGTGGGCTGTGAACTGGTCCGCGTGGCGGTACCCGATTGGGAGGCGGCCGCCGCGCTGAAAACCATCAAGGCCCGGTCGCCTCTGCCGGTAGTGGCCGACATCCACTTCGACTACCGGCTGGCGCTGGCCGCCCTGGAGGCCGGGGTAGACGGGTTGCGCCTGAATCCCGGCAACATAGGAGGCCCGAAACGCATCAAGGAAGTGGTTCGCGAGGCGGCGGCCAGGCAGGTGCCCATCCGCATAGGCGTTAACGCCGGTTCCCTGGAGAAAGACCTGCGCGGCCGTTACGGTCGTCCCACGCCCGAAGCGCTGGTGGAAAGCGCCCTGCGCCACATCCGGCTGTTGGAAGATCTCGGGTTTACGCTGATAAAGGTCTCGCTTAAGGCCGCCGACGTACCCCTGACGGTAGCCGCCTACCGGCTGCTGGCCAACCAGGTACGCTATCCGTTACACCTGGGTATCACGGAAGCCGGGCCTCTGGTTAGCGGAAGTGTGAAGTCCGCCCTGGGCATCGGCATTCTTCTGGCGGAGGGCATCGGCGATACCATCAGGGTTTCGCTTACCGCGGAGCCCCGCTGGGAGGTAAAGGTAGCCTACGACATCCTGCGCAGCCTGGACCTGCGCCGGCGGGGAGTGGAAATCATCTCCTGCCCTACCTGCGGCCGGTGCCACATTGATGTGGCCGCCCTGGCCCAGGCGGTGGAAGAAAGGCTGTCCGGCGTCGCCGAGCCCCTTCGGGTGGCGGTAATGGGCTGCGAGGTTAACGGGCCGGGAGAGGCCCGGCAGGCGGACGTCGGTGTGGCCGGGTCCCGCCGAGGCGGGGTGATCTTCCGCCGGGGCGAGATAGTGAGACGGGTGAGCTCGGAGGCGCTGCTGGAGGCCTTGACCGAAGAAGTAGCCCAAGTCCTGGGTCGACCTATCCACTAGACGGAGGTGTTCGCCGATGCGGTTTTCCGCTCTTCTCGCGCCTACCCTGCGGGAAGTACCGGGTGAGGCCGAAGTGGTCAGCCACCAGTTGCTCCTGCGTGCCGGGATGATTCGCCGGGTGGCGGCAGGAGTTTATACCTACCTGCCTTTGGGGTGGCGGGTGGCAGAAAAGATTATGCGCATAGTACGGCAGGAGATGGATCGGGCCGGCGGACAGGAATTGCTGCTTCCCATCATTCAGCCCGCCGAATTGTGGCAGGCTACGGGCCGCTGGGACGTGTACGGTCCGGAAATGTTCCGGCTGAACGACCGCCACGGCCGGCCCTTCTGCCTGGGGCCCACCCATGAAGAGCTCATTACCGCTCTGGTCAGGGCGGAGGTCCGCTCCTATCGACAGTTACCCCTGCTTCTCTACCAGATCCAGAACAAGTACCGGGACGAGCGCCGGCCGCGTTTTGGCCTCCTCCGGGGCAGGGAATTCATCATGAAGGACCTCTATTCCTTCGACCGGGACGAAGCCGGAATGCAGGCCAGCTACGAACGCATGTACGAGGCCTACTGCCGGACTTTCAGCCGGCTGGGACTGAGCTTCCGGGTGGTGGAGGCAGATCCCGGAGCCATCGGCGGTGGGCTCTCCCAGGAATTCATGGTTACCGCCGCCACCGGGGAGGCGGGAATAGTGTTCTGCCCGGCCTGCGGCTATGCCGCGGACGTGGACAAGGCCCCCTGCCGTCCCCAGGAGTTGCCGCCGGAGGAACCCCAACCTCCCAAAGCCGTTCCCACCCCAGAGGCGCGTACGGTTGAAGAGGTGGCCGCCTACCTGGGAGTGCCGACCGATCGCATTCTCAAGACCCTGTTCTACATAGCCGACGGCCGCCTGATAGGCGTAATACTGCGCGGTGATCGGCGGTTAAACGAGGCCAAGCTGATCAACCTCCTGAGGTGCACCTCTTTAGAGATGGCCGAAGACCGGCAGATCGAAGAAGCTACGGGGAGCCCGCCGGGCTTCGTTGGACCGGTGGGCCTGGAACAGGTCCCGATGTACGCCGACCAGGAAGTGTTCTACCTCACCAATGCCGTCGCCGGAGCCAATCGCGAAGGATACCACCTGGTGAACGTGAATCCCGGCCGGGACTTCCGGGCCCTCAAGGGCGATCTCCGCTGCGCGGAGGCTCAGGACCCCTGCCCGCAATGCGGGCGGCCCCTGGAGGCAACGCAGGGAATCGAGGTAGGCCAGATTTTCCAGCTGGGCACCAAGTACAGCCGTGCTCTGGGCGCCACCTACCTGGATGAGCGGGGCGCGGAGCGCCTTATCGTGATGGGCTGTTACGGAATCGGCATTAGCAGGACCATGGCTGCGGCAGTCGAGCAGCACCACGACGATGCGGGCATCATCTGGCCGGCCTCCATAGCTCCCTATCAGGCGGTAGTAGTGGCGGTCAACCCTGCCGAATCCCGCCAGCGGGAGGTGGCGGAAGCCCTCTACGGGCAGCTCCAGGCGGCCGGAATAGAAGTGGTTCTGGACGACCGTCCGGAGCGGGCGGGAGTGAAATTCGCCGATGCCGACCTCATCGGTTTTCCCTGGAGGATAACCGTGGGCAGGAAGGCGGCAGAACAGAGCCGGGTGGACGTCCGGCGCCGGGGAACCGCGGACGAGATCTCCCTGCCTCCCGAGGGGGTACGGGAATACCTGAAACGGCAATTGACCGAAGAAGGTATAAACTAGGGCGGTCCGGCCCAGAATCTTCCTGGGTGGCGGATCGTGTCAATCTCGGTAATCATTCCGGCCTACAATGAAGAACGGACCGTGGGGAGCATAGTCAGGGCGGCTCTGGCCGCCCGTCCCCTGGTAACACAGGTGATCGTGGTAGACGATGGTTCCGGCGACGGCACGGGAGCGGAGGCCCGGCGCGCCGGCGCCGAGGTGTTGGCCTGCGCACACAACCGGGGTAAGGCCGAGGCACTGCTCCGGGGAGCGGAAAACGCCGGCCAGGACACGCTGATGTTCCTGGACGCCGACCTCCTGGGGCTCAAACCGGAGCACGTGCGGGCCCTGGCCCTGCCGGTAGTCGAAGGCCGCGCTCATATGACCATAGGAGTCTTTCGGAACGGACGCCCGGCCACCGATCTGGCCCAGCGCCTGGCGCCCCAACTCTCCGGACAACGCTGCCTCACCAAGGCGATGTTCGCGGACACGCGCCCTCTCCTGGGGCCCGGATACGGAGTGGAGAAGGCGTTGAACCTTTATGCCCGGCGCCACGGCCTGACCGTAACCCATGTCCCCCTGGTAGGAGTAAGCCACGTCATGAAGGAAGAGAAGCGGGGTCTGTGGAGGGGAATCGAGGCCCGGGTCCGGATGTACCTGGACCTTTGGCGGGCCTGAGCCGCCGGAGCAGGCGGTGAAACCCTGGGGCGAGAATGCCGAGACGGGGGCAGACGCAAGCTGCCTTGCGGGCGCCGGTGAAGTATGGTATACTAGAGTTGCATAAGCCGGGGGAATGACTTTGCGCTACTCAGAGTGGGTGAAGGAGACTACCCACTCTTTATTTTGGTGGGTTGAGCCAAAAGGAGGACTGCAGTTGACGGAAAGGGCCAAGGATAAGCTGACCGCCCTTCTCGAACCGGTAGTGGAGGAGACCGGTTATGAACTGGTAGACCTTGAGTACCAGAAAGAAAGCGGACACTGGGTCTTGCGCCTGTTCATTGACCGTCCGGAGGGCATCACCCTGGACGATTGCGAAGCGGTGAGCGAGAGGGTGGGGCGTTACTTGGACGAGGTGGACCCCATCCCCCACCGGTACTTTCTCGAGGTTTCCTCGCCGGGGGTGAACCGCACCCTGCGAAAGGACAGGGATTTCGAGCGGTTCCGGGGGCAGAAAGTGTGGGTGCGCACCTACGGGCCGGTCGAAGGGCGTCGCCAGTTTCGGGGGCAACTCCAGGGATTAGAGGCCGGCTGCGTACTGGTTCGGGAGGGGGACATGGTATGGCGCATCCCCCGCGAAGCGGTGGCCAAGGCCAGGCTGGAGGCGGAGTAAGCAGGGGAGGACCAGAAAGCATGAACGCGGAGTTTATGGAGGCTTTGAGAGAGATCGAGCGGGAGAAGAGCATACCTCTGGAGATGCTACTCGAGGCCATCGAAGCCGCCCTTCTGTCTGCCTACCGGAAAAACTTCGGTACGGCGCAAAACGCACGGGTGGAAATCGATCGCACCACCGGCGCCCTAAGAGTACTGGCGCAAAAAACCGTGGCCGAGAAAGTAGACGATCCGCGAGAAGAGATCGGCCTGGAGGAAGCCCAGCGGCTTAACCCCCGCTATCAGCCCGGCGACAAGGTGGAGGTAGAGGTCACGCCCCGGGATTTCGGGCGCATCGCCGCCCAAACCGCCAAACAGGTGGTAGTCCAACGTATCCGTGAGGCCGAGCGCAACCTGATCTACGACGAATTTTCCGGCCGGGAACAGGATATCGTCACCGGCGTTGTACGGCGGGCGGAGATGAAGACCGTATTCGTAGATTTGGGTAGAACCGAGGCCATCCTGGCTCCCGCCGAACAGGTGGCTACCGAAGTCTACCGGCAGGGAGACCGGATAAAAACCTATATTGTCGAAGTCAGGAAGACCACCAAGGGGCCGCAAATCCTGGTTTCCCGTACCCACCCGGGTTTGGTCCGTCGTCTTTTCGAGCTGGAGGTGCCAGAAATCCACGAGGGTGTGGTAGAGATCAAAGCAGTGGCCCGCGAGCCCGGCCTGCGCACCAAGATCGCCGTGCATTCCCACGATCCTAACGTGGACCCCATTGGCGCGTGCGTGGGGCCCCGAGGCGTAAGGGTGCAAACCGTAGTCAACGAGTTGCGGGGCGAGAAGATCGACATTATCCGCTGGAGTCCGGACCCGGCCGAGTTCGTGGCCAGTGCCTTGAGCCCGGCCAAGGTGGTTTCCGTAGAGCTGGACGAGGACAGCCACGCCGCCAGAGTGGTAGTTCCGGATTACCAGCTCTCCCTGGCCATAGGGCGCGAAGGACAGAACGCGCGCCTGGCGGCCCGCCTTACCGGGTGGAAAATAGATATCAAGAGCGAATCCCAGGTAGCCGGGTAGGCGGCCGGGGGCGACCGGAACATGGTCAAACCCAAGAGGATCCCGGAACGAATGTGCGTGGGGTGCCGGGCCAAGCGTCCCAAGAAGGAACTGGTGCGGGTGGTAAGAACCCCGGAGGGGCAGATCCTGGTGGACGCTACGGGCAAACAGGCAGGGCGGGGGGCCTATATATGTCCCGAGGAAGCCTGCCTTAACCGGGCGGTCAAAAGCAAGGCCTTGGAAAGGGCCCTGGGCGTTCCCGTTCAGACGGAGATCCTGGTCGACCTGGCGGTCCAGATCCGGCGGCGCAAGGAAGAGCAACTGCACGGGGGTGACTGAATGACGAAAAGGCGAGTATACGAGCTGGCCAAGGACATGGGCCTGGGCACCAGAGAACTGGTGCGTATTCTGGAGATCCTTGGCATGACGGTAAAGTCCCATATGAGCACGGTGGAACCGGACGTAGTGGACAAGGTGGCCGAATACCTTAGGCAGGGCAGGGGACAGGGCAAACCCCCAGCGGAAGCGCGAGCCGTGGTTGCTCCGCCCAAGGAAGAACCCAGGGCGAAGTCTGCTCCGCCCAGAGCGGGAGCACGCGACCGGACTGCACCCGCGCAGCCTCCTGCGGCTGCGGCCAGGGCACCAACCGGGGAAGGCAAGACCGGTGCCCCCACGACAGAGAAGGCCGCCGCCGCACCGGCACGCGGAACCCCCGCACCCCCGGCTCCGGATAAGCGCCGGGTAAGACCGGTTCAGGTAGCAGCCCATTCCTACCTGCCGGAGCTGGAGGAAGAAGAGGAGCCCCGGGTGAGACCCCGGCGCCGCAAGAAGGCCAGAGCCTTTCGGGAAGGACCACCCAAGCCGCCTACGGCGCCGGCCAAGAAGGTGACCCTGGAGGGCAGCCTTACCGTGCAAGAGCTCGCCAACAGGATGGGTCGCCAGGCCAACGAGATCATTCGCAAGCTCATAAGCCTGGGTATCATGGCCGGGCTAAACGACGAGCTCGATCAGGAAACCGCTGCCCTGGTCGCCGGCGAGTTCGGAGTAGAGGTTCGGCTGAGGACTGAACGCCCGGCAACCGAAATCGAGGAGCCGAAAGACGATCCTTCGGCCATGCGCGAGCGCCCGCCGGTGGTCACGGTGATGGGGCACGTGGACCACGGCAAGACTTCCCTCCTGGACGCCATTCGGCATACCAACGTGACCGCCCAGGAGGCCGGAGGCATTACCCAGCACATCGGCGCCTACCAGGTAGAGGTTAACGGCCGCAAGATAACCTTTATCGATACCCCCGGGCACGAGGCCTTCACCTCCATGCGGGCGCGGGGCGCGCAGGTAACGGACATCGCCGTACTGGTGGTGGCGGCCGACGACGGAGTAATGCCCCAGACTGTGGAAGCCATCAACCACGCTCGGGCTGCCGGAGTGCCCATAGTGGTGGCCATAAACAAGATGGATAAACCGGATGCCAATCCGGAACGCGTGAAACAGCAGCTTGCCGAGCACGGTCTCATTCCCGAAGAATGGGGCGGGGAGACCATCTGCGTTCCGGTTTCCGCCCTCAAGCACCAGGGCCTGGAGGATCTCCTGGAAATGCTCCTTCTGGTGGCAGATCTTCAGGGACTGTCGGCCGATCCCACCCGACCGGCCAAGGGCGTGGTTCTGGAGTCGGAGCTGGACCGCGGTCGCGGCCCCGTCGCCACCGTCCTGGTGCAAAAAGGCACCCTGCGTGTGGGGGATAACTTCGTAGTCGGGGCCAGTTTCGGCCGGGTTCGGGCCATGCTGGACGACCAGGGCCGGACGGTAAAGGAGGCCGGCCCTTCCATGCCGGTGCGGGTGTTAGGGCTGGAGGAGGTTCCCCAGGCGGGGGATATTCTCCAGGTTGTTCCCGACGATAAGACCGCCCGAGAAGTAGCCGAGGCGCGACGGGCCGAACAGCGGCGCGGCCTGCCTCAGGAGCGGCCGACTTCCCTGGAGGATCTTTTCCGGCAAGTAGAAGCCAAGGAAACCAAAGAACTAAACGTGATCGTAAAGGCCGACGTACACGGTTCGGTGGAGGCGGTAAGGCACGCCCTGGAGAGACTGGGCAACGAGGAAGTCAAGATCCGGGTAATCCACGGCGGAGTAGGCGCCATCAGCGAAAGCGACGTGATGTTGGCGTCGGCTTCCCGGGCCATGATAGTGGGCTTCAACGTGCGGCCGGAGCCGGGGGCCCGGCACGCGGCCGATGAGGAGAAGGTAGAAATACGGCTGTACCGGGTGATCTACGAACTTCTGGAGGAGATGAAGTCCTTACTCAGCGGCCTGCTGGAGCCGGAAATCCGGGAGGTGCAGCTGGGCCGGGCCGAAGTCAGGGCCACGTTCCATGTGCCCAAAGTGGGAGTGGTGGCCGGGTGCTACGTGCTGGAGGGTAAGGTAGCCAGGAATGCCTTGGCCCGCCTGATCCGAGACGGAAAGGTAATCTACGAGGGCCGGGTCGGCTCACTTAAGCGCTTCAAGGACGACGCGCGCGAGGTAGTGCAGGGCTACGAGTGCGGTATCGGGCTGGAGAATTATAACGATATCAAGGTAGGAGATACCATCGAGGCCTACGTGCAGGAAAAGGTCAAGAGGGAACTGTAGGCGGAAGAGGGGAAGAAGCCATGGCCCGGCAACGGGTACAGCGGGTGGCCGAGCAGATAAAGAAGGAGATAGCGTCCATTCTGAAGCACGAGATGAAAGATCCCCGGCTCGGTTTCGTCAGCGTAACCGACGTGGAGCTATCTCCCGACCTTCACTACGCCAAGGTCTACGTCAGTGTTCTGGGGGATGATCAGGCCCAGAGGGAGAGTCTGGAGGTACTCAACAAGGCCACCGGCTTCGTCCGTCGCGAGATCGGTGAGCGGCTATCCCTCAGATTCGTTCCGGAGCTGGCCTTTAGGTTCGATCCTTCCATCCAGCGGGGAGCCCGCATCGCCGAGCTTCTACACCAACTGCGGCGGGAGCAAGGGGAGACCTCAGGAACAGATAACGGAGAAAGCAAGCATGAACCGGCCGATGAATGATGACCTAACCGCCTTGGCAACGGTCCTGGAGGATGCCGAGGAGCTACTGGTAGTCACCCACCAGATAGCCGACGGCGATTGTTTGGGCTCCATGCTGGCAGCCTACCTGGCCTTTAATCGGGGCCGCCGCCGGGTCCGGGCGGTGCATCCCGAACCGGTTCCGGCCATTTACCGCTTCCTGCCGCGCTGGGAGGCAATAGAGCCGCCCCGAGTTCTTACCGAGGCGCCCAGGGCGGCGCTGGTGCTGGACTGTACGGACCCGGCCCGGGTGGGGCAGGAACTGGCGTTGCTGCTGGAGAGAGTTTCTCTCATTGTCAACGTGGATCATCACCTGGGCAACCGTTATTTCGGCCACCTCAACTACGTGCGACCCGAGGCGGCGGCCACCGCCGAGTTGATTTACGACCTGCTGGAAACCATGGGTATCGGCCTTACGCCGGAAATAGCCCTGGCCCTTTACACCGGGCTGGTAACCGATACCGGTTGCTTCCAATTCGAGAACACTTCCCCCCGCAGTCACCTTATTGCCGCCCGCCTGCTGGAGGCGGGTGTGGCTCCCCAGGAGGTACACCGGCAACTTTGGGAGGAAAAGCCGCTGGTCACCCTGCGGCTACTGGAAAAGGTGCTATCTACCTTAAGCTTTGCCGCCGACGGTCGGGTAGCCTGGGTCACGGTAACTCAGGCGGTGCTGGCCGCCGTAGGGGCAGAGGCGGAACACTGCGAGGGGCTGATCGAATACCCCCGGTCGGTGGCCGGAGTAGAAGTGGCCTTACTCTTTCGAGAAACCGAAACGGGCGAAACCAAGGTGGGCTTTCGCTCTAAGCAGAAGGTTGACGTAAACCGTCTGGCGGCAAGGTTCGGTGGGGGTGGCCACCGCCGCGCCGCCGGCTGTCGCCTCCGATTGCCGCTGGAACGGGCCGTACCCCTGGTGGTGGAGGCCGCCGCCGAAGCCCTGCGCGAAGAGGACTAGCATGGACGGCTTCCTGTGCGTACTCAAGCCTCCCGGCATGACCTCCCATGACCTGGTAGCGGAGGTCCGGCGGCTGACCGGGCAGAGACGGGTGGGCCACGCCGGTACTCTGGATCCCGACGCCGCCGGGGTGCTCCCCATGGGACTGGGTAAGGCCACCCGTCTGCTGGAGTTTGCCCGGGACGAGCCGAAGGCCTACCGCTGCCAGATGATACTCGGACTGACCACCACCACCCAGGATCTGAGCGGGGCGGTGCTGGAACGCCGTCCGGTAGGCGACCTAACGCCCGGGCAGGTCCGCGAAGTGCTGCGAGAGTTCGAGGGTGAGTATCGGCAGCTACCCCCGATGTTCAGCGCCCGGCACCACCGGGGGCGCCGCCTGTACGAGTGGGCCCGTGAGGGGATAGAAGTAGAGCGCCGGCCGCACCCGGTTTACATCTACGGTATCAGGCTCTTGGACCTCCGGCGGGAACAGGGGCGGTGGGGGGTTCTCCTGGACGTGAGTTGCTCCTCGGGCACCTATATACGCACCCTCTGCGCAGACATAGGCACGAGGCTGGGCTGCGGAGGCTGCCTGGCCTTTCTCATCCGTACCCGCGTAGGCCCGTTCCGGTTGGAGGCCAGCCTTACCCGCGAGGAACTGGCCGACGCAGGCCGAGAAGGCATAAATCGGACTTTCCTTCTTCCTCCGGATTTCGTCCTGCAATCGCTGCCCCAGGCCCGGGTGCCGCCGGCGGTTCTCAGACCGGTCCTCAACGGCAACCCCGTTCCCGTCACGACCGTAGAATGGGCGGGGAAAGGTGTCGCGGAGGAAGGCCGGCCGGTGCGGCTCTATGCCCCCGACGGCCGGCTGGTAGCCGTGGGAAGGGTAGAGGGATCCCGCATCAATATGCTCAAGGTGCTGGGTTGGGAGGAGAAATAAGGTGAAAGTCATCGTCCCTCCGCCTTACCCGTTCCTGTCCGATTCGATAGTCACCGTGGGTAGCTTCGACGGCATCCACCTGGGACATGCCCGACTTATCCGCCGGGCGGTGGCCGGGGCCAACCGGGACGGCCTGCCGGCGGTTCTGCTCACCTTTTCTCCGCACCCCCAGGAGGTATTAAAGGGCAGGCCGCTGCCCCAGTTGCTGTCCCCGGCGGACCGGGAAGCGCTGCTGGCGAGCCTGGGGGTCCAGGTGTTGGTCTATTGGCCTTTTTCTACCCGGCTAATGTCCCTATCCCCGGAAGAATTCGTGGAGCGCCTTCTGGTGCCGCATTTCCGGCCCCGCGCCGTGTTCGTAGGCTTCAACTTTACCTTCGGCCACCGCGCCAAGGGAACGGCCGAAACCTTGAGGGCTTTGGGCCACAAGGCCGGATTCGAAGTCTGGGTTGAGCCGCCGGTGACGGTGGACGGGCTGGTGGTAAGCAGCAGTGCGGTGCGCGCCGCCCTCGGCCGGGGCGACGTCCTTACCGCCCGGAGACTCCTCGGTTACTGGCCGTTCCTTCGCGGCCGGGTGGCCCCCGGGGAAGGCCGGGGCCGCCACCTGGGTTTTCCCACGGCCAACCTCGAGCCTCCCGAGGAAGTCCTGTGCCCGCAGGAGGGCGTGTACGCCGCCTTTGCCGACCTCGGGCCCCAACGTTGGCCGGCGGTACTGAACATAGGCCACCGCCCCACCTTCGGTTGCGACCTTCCCCGGACGGTGGAGGTCTTTCTTCTGGACTACCGGGGGGAAGAGCTTTACGGTCGGGAACTCAGGGTCGAGTTCAGAGGACGGCTGCGCCCGGAGCGCCGGTTCACCCACGCGCAGGAACTGGCTGCCCAGATTGCCAGGGATGTGGCCGAGGCCAGACGCCTGCTGACCGCGTCCGTGGAACCCTAAGCACGCCCTTCCGGCCGGAAACGTAATATGGGTTAGGCAAGGCTGGGCCGGGAAGGGATGACAGGTGCGGGTCATTCTCAGCCGACACGCCCGCCGTCGGCTCATGGAATTGAGGCAAGAAGGAATCACCTTGGAGGACGTGGTGGACGCGGCCCGGCGCCTGCCGGGGCGTCTGCCGACGGCTACCCGCTTCCGGGGTTTCATCTCCGTCGGCGGCCGGGTATTCGACCTGGTAGCCAAGGATACGGTTGCCGGCCGCCTGGTAATAACTATAATCGGTCAAAAAAATTGAGTTGCTAAGCGTACAGGCTTACACTATAATTATTGCAGGATTGGGTTAGGCAGGAGGTGAAACCGTTGGGGCTAGAAACGGCCAGAAAGAGAGAGATAATCGGCGCCCATCGGCGGCACGAACAGGATACCGGGTCCCCTGAGGTACAGATAGCCCTGCTCACCGAGCGCATAAACCATCTGACCGAGCACCTGCGGACCCACCGCAAGGATTTTCACTCGCGGCGGGGCCTGCTGAAGATGGTCGGCCACCGGAGGCGCTTGCTCAACTACCTGCAGGAGAAGGATGCCGACAGGTATCAAGAACTGTTGAAGGCGCTGGGGCTACGGCGGTGAAAGCCCACCCCGCTTTTTTTATGGTTGCAAAAGGAGGTCAACGATAGCGTAGATGTCGGTTTTGCGGAAGACTTTGTCTTTGGCAGGGCGAGACTTGATTGTGGAAACCGGCAGGGTAGCCGGTCAGGCCGGAGGCAGCGTGCTCGCCAGCTACGGCGATACCGTGGTGCTGGTAACCGCTACCGCCTCTGCCGAACCGCGGGAAGGGATCGACTTCTTCCCCCTTACCGTCGACTACGAGGAGAGGCATTATGCCGTCGGCCGCATTCCCGGCGGCTTCATCAAGCGCGAAGGCCGTCCCAGCGAGAAAGCCATCCTGTCCGCGCGTCTCATCGACCGCCCGATCCGGCCGCTGTTTCCCTCCGGCTATCGGAACGACGTACACGTGGTGGCTACCATTTTGTCCGTCGATCAGGACAACCCGCCCGACGTCCTGGCGGTCAACGGGGCTTCGGCCGCCTTGACCCTGAGCGAGATCCCCTTTGGCGGGCCTATCGGCTGCGTATTGGTCGGTCTGGTAGACGACGAACTGGTGGTCAATCCCACCCTCCAGCAACAGGAGAAGAGCCGCCTCCACCTGGTGGTAGCCGGAACCAGGGAAGCGGTGATGATGGTGGAGGCCGGAGCCGAGGAGGTTCCCGAGGAAGTAGTCCTGGAGGCCATTGCCCTCGGGCATCGGGAAATACAGAGGATCGTCGACTTCCTGGAGGATCTCCGGCAGGAGGCCCTAAACTCAGGTCTGGCCAAGGAGAAGCAGAGCGTTACCGAACCGGTACTGCCTGCAGAATGGGAAGAAGACCTGGCGCCCCCCGCCGAGGACATTCTCCGCGCGGCGCTGGAATCCTGTCTTAGCCAACGGGCCGATAAGAAAGCGCGCGAGCAGCGCCTCGAAGAGGCCAAGCAGGCCGCGTGGGAGAAATTCCTTGAGCTGTCGGGCACTCAAGAGCCGGACGAGCAGTTAGGCAGCCTGGTAAAGGCTTTTCTGGATAAGCTGGCGAAGAATCTGGTTAGGCAGATTATCGTCAATCGAGGGCTGCGTCCCGACGGGCGCAGGTGGGAGGAGATCAGACCGATAAGCTGCGAGGTCGGGGTCCTGCCCAGGACGCACGGTTCCGCCCTGTTTACGCGGGGTGAAACCCAGGTGCTGACCGTGGCCACACTGGGAGCGGTAAGCGACGAGCAGATCCTGGACGGCCTGGGAGTGGAAGAATCTAAGCGTTTCATGCATCATTACAACATGCCCCCCTACAGCACGGGCGAGGCCCGTCCCATCCGCGCTCCCTCGCGCCGGGAGATCGGGCACGGCGCCCTGGCAGAGAGGGCTCTCGAAAGGGTACTCCCCGGGGAAGAGGAGTTTCCCTATACCATTCGTCTCGTTTCCGAAGTACTGTCCTCTAACGGTTCAACCTCCATGGCCAGCGTCTGCGGGAGTACACTGGCCCTGATGGATGCCGGCGTGCCCATCAAGGCGCCGGTGGCAGGTATAGCCATGGGCCTGGTCAAGGAAGGGGACGCCACCGTGGTGCTCTCCGACATCCAGGGTCTGGAAGACGCCCTGGGGGACATGGACTTTAAGGTGGCAGGGACGGAAAAGGGAATCTGCGCCCTGCAAATGGACATCAAGGTCCCGGGAATAGGGACGGAGCTCCTGGCCCGCGCCCTGGAGCAGGCCCGCCGGGGCCGGCTGGAGATTCTGCAAAAAATGCTGGCGGTCATAGACAAACCTCGGCCGGAAATCTCGCCCCTGGCTCCGCGTATACTCCGAATCAAGGTCGACCCGGACAAGATCCGGGATATCATCGGTCCGGGCGGGAAGATCATCAAGAAGATCATCGATGAAACCGGTGCTAAGATAGACATCGAAGACGACGGTACGGTCTTCATCGCCGCAGCGGACGGCGAGGCCGGCCGGCGCACGGTGGAAATCATCGAAGCCTTAACCAAAGAGGTAGAAATCGGCCAGATCTACACCGGCCGCGTGACCCGGACTACCGATTTCGGGGCGTTTGTGGAGATCATCCCGGGCGTGCTCGGCCTACCGGGTAAGGAAGGCCTGGTGCACATCTCGCAGCTGGCCGAAGGGCGGGTAGGCCGGGTGGAAGACGTGGTGAAGCAGGGAGAAGAAATTCTGGTTAAGGCCATTGGCTTTGATCCGCAAGGACGATTGCGCCTCTCGCGCCGGGAGGCGGTAAGGGCAGAGGTGCAACCGGATAAACCCGGCGGCTATAGCCGGGTACGGCCGAAAAGGCGGCGGCCGCAGTGAGCCGGTCGCCTTTCTAGTTTTCCGGTTCAAGGGGGGAGGAATAAAGGCTATGGAGGTAAAAAAGATCTTGGTGGTAGGCGCGGGACAGATGGGCGCCGGAATCGCCCAGGTAGCCGCTCAGGCCGGACTGGAGGTAGTCGTAAACGACGTGGCCGATGAGTTCCTGGAGCGCGGGCTGAGGATTATTGACCAGAATCTGGAACGCAACGTGGCCAAAGGGAAGCTCACGGCCGAGGAGAAGGCTGCAGTCATGGGCCGGATTCGCACCAGCCTTGACCTGGCGGCCGGGGCCGACGCGGATCTGGCCATAGAGGCGGTAATCGAGAACCTGGAAACCAAGAAGCGGGTATTCCAGAACCTGGATGCGGTGCTTTCCTCCGAAGCCATCCTGGCGAGCAACACCTCTTCCCTTTCTATCACCCAATTGGCAGCCTTCACCAAGAACCCGGCCCGGGTGGTGGGAATGCATTTCTTCAACCCGGTGCCGGTCATGCAACTGGTGGAGGTTATATCCGGCCTGGCCACCAACCCGGCAGTAGTGGAGACGGCCATGGAAACCTGCCGCCGGGTAGGGAAGACTCCCGTACTGATCAAGGATTCTCCCGGCTTTGCCGTGAACCGCCTGCTGATTCCCATGCTCAACGAGGCCATCTACGCCGTGTACGAGGGCGTGGGTTCACCGGAGGACATCGATACGGTGATGAAACTGGGGGCCAATCATCCCATGGGTCCCCTGGCGCTGGCAGACTTGATCGGGCTGGATACGGTGCTGGCCATCATGGAAGTGCTGTACCAGAATTTCGGCGATCCCAAGTACCGACCCTGCCCGTTGCTGCGCCAATACGTGCAGGCGGGCTGGTTGGGTCGCAAGACCGGACGGGGCTTCTACCAGTACTAGCACAGCCGGCGGGCTGACAAGGTGGCGGCTGCGGGGGTCCGGCCAACGGGTCGTTTCCCCCAGTCGCCCTTTGTTGTGTCCGGGCCACCACGGACCCGTAGTCACCATGACCCCTGCAGTTACATTAACAGAGGAGGACGCATTCCGACCGACATGTACCAGAAAACAGTACTACCAAACGGCACCCGCCTGGTGGTCGAGGAAATCCCGTATTTCCGCTCTGCAGCCATCGGGATATGGGTGAGGGCGGGCTCGCGAGACGAGGATCTGTCGATCCGCGGGGTTTCGCATTTTCTCGAGCACCTGCTCTTCAAAGGCACTTCGCGCCGCTCCGCCAGACAGATCGCCCAGGAGCTGGACGCCGTTGGCGGCGTGCTCAACGCCTTTACCACCAAGGAATACACCTGCTTTTACGCCAAGGTCCTGGCCGAACACCTTCCGATGGCGGTGGACGTTCTGGCGGACATGTTCTTCAATTCCCTGATGGCGGAGAGAGACATCGAACGGGAGAAGCGGGTTATACTGGAGGAAATCCGCCTGTACGACGACTCGCCCGACGAACTCGTGCACGACTTGTTTGCCCAGGCCCTGTGGCCCCACCACCCGCTGGGATGGAGCGTGCTGGGCACGTACGACACCGTAGGCGGCCTTAACCGGTCACGAATCCTTTCCTACTACCATGACCTCTACACGCCCGAGAATACGGTGGTGGCCGTGGCCGGAGGGGTATCGGCCTCCCAGACCGTAGAACTCCTGGCCCCCGTATTCGGCTCCCGAAAGGGTCAGGGCCGGAACCGCTCAACCGAGCCGCCCCGGTCCCAGGCCACGGTTCGGCTTACGCCCCGGGACACGGAGCAGGTCCAGCTCTGTCTGGGTACCCCCGGGCTGGCCCAGGACGATCCCCGCGTTTACGCCCTTCAGATCCTGAATAACGTGACGGGCGGGGGCTTGAGCTCCCGGCTCTTTCAGGAGGTCCGGGAAGAGAGGGGGCTGGCCTATTCCGTGTATTCCTACCACAGCGCCTACATGGACGGGGGTCTTTTCGCCGTGTATGCCGGGACCGGTCCGGGCGCGGTGAAGGAGGTAGTGGGCCTGGTCTTGAAGGAATTGGGGCGGCTCAAGAGGGAGCCCATCAGTGAGGAAGAGCTGCACCGGGCCAAGGAGCAGATCCGGGGGAATCTCTTGCTCAACCTGGAGAACGTGAGCTATCGTATGAGCCGGCTGGGAAAGAGCGAGCTGTGCTACGGCCGGATCATAACTACCGAGGAGATATTGGAGAACGTCAATAAGGTTACCCGCGAAGAGGTGCAGGAGGTGGCCGAACGCCTGTTCGTGCCGGAGAAATTCGCTCTAACCGCCATCGGCCCTCTAGGCAGGGAGGTCGATCTGGAAGGCCTGCTTGCCGAGGCGGGGCTGTAGGGCAAAGGGGGCAGCCGAATGGATAAGCTGGAAGCAATCTTTGCCCGCCAGCGGGCCCTGGACGAATTCCTGGTTCGGGCACGGGACATTTCTTTTGACCTGCCCACCTGGTTGGAGAAGGAGGTCCTGGCCCTGTTGGCCGAACTGGGAGAGCTGCTTCAGGAGCTCAACTTCCGCTGGTGGAAGGACCCCCGGCCTTTGAACCGGGAGGCGATTAAGGAGGAGGTCGTAGACCTACTTCACTTCCTGGTCAGCCTGTGCCTGAAGCTGGAAATCGGGCCGCAGGAGCTTTACGAAGCCTACCTGGCCAAGAACGAAGAGAATCTCCGGCGCCAACAGGGTCTAAGCCACAGGGAGGGTTATGCTGCACCCCGGCGAGAGCAGGTCTAAGGTCCGGGACCCCCACATAAGTATGGGGTGGAGGCGAGGGTGATGTATCCCCAGTCTGCCGGCAGAAGGCGGGGATAACTCAGGGGGTGAGGGTGTTGACCTGGTTTGCCGGTCTGCTCGCCTGCCTCATACTCGGTTCCGTGTGGATGCGGGTGCTCAACCTCCGGCACCGTGCCTGGCGGACCAGGGAACTGCCTACCGATCCCATACCTTCTCTGCTTTCCCGGGCGCTGACGCAGTTGCTGGGCGTGGCTGGGGGAATCTACCTGGTTCTGGTCATGGGGGTTTCGTTTCTCAGACTCTCCGTTCCCTCCGAGGTACGGTGGTTCGGGATCACCGTGGAGCCCCTGGCCTTTGTATCCATAGTACTGGCCGCCGTTCAACCCTTCCTGGAGCGCCTGCAGCCGCGCCAGGGCTAGGGAGAGCGCGATCCGGAGCGCCATGAAGCTCAGCGAGTTCATAGGCAAGGAAATCGTAAACGTGCACGACGGCACCCGCCTGGGGGTAGTCGGTGAAGCCGACCTGCTGCTCGACGGAGAGACCGGCGCCATAGAGGCCATAGTGGTGCCCGGCCGGGGAGGGCTTATGGGGCTGTGGCCCGACCGCCAGCCGGTAGTCATCCCCTGGACGGCGGTAAAGAAGATCGGCACCGAATTGATCATCGTGGACCTGGGTCAGGCCCACCTCCGCCGACACTATCCTTTCTAGACCCCACCCGGCATTACGCCGGAACAAATCCCACCCTCATGCTCCTTCCGGGCCGCTCCGGCCCATTCGACTCTTCCGCCCGACCATCGGCAGGTAAAAAGTATATCCGTGTGCAAATATGTCTAACCTGTAGACAAGCTCTAGCCCCGCCGGGGCCGGGAAAGGAGGGACGGGTGTTGATCAGAGTGGTAGTAACCGGAGCCGGGGGAAGGATGGGCAGAGAGGTCTGCCGGGGCGTCCTGCACGACCCGGAGCTGGAACTGGCAGGCGCGGTAGACGTCCGGTCCGTCGGTGCGGACATAGGCGATCTGATAGGCGAGAGACCGGTCGGGCTGCGGGTTACGGAGGACCTCAGGCGCTGTCTGGAAACCGGCCAGGCCTCCGTAGTGGTGGATTTTACGAACTCCCAGGCCTGCATGGGCAACGCGCGGTTGGCGGTTCGGTTCGGCCTGAACCTGGTAATCGGTACCACCGGCATGTCTACCCGGGAGATTGATGAATTGCATGCCCTGGCCGAAGAGCAGGGAGTCGGAATCCTGCTGGCGCCCAACTTCGCCCTGGGAGCCGTGTTGATGATGCACTTTGCCCAAACCGCCGCCCGCTACTTTCCTCAGGTGGAGATCATCGAGATGCACCATGACCAGAAACTGGATGCGCCATCCGGAACTGCGCTCAAGACTGCCGAGCTGATTCTGTCGGCCCGGGGCGAGGCTCCCGGAGCCAAGGTGCAGGAACAGGAACGCCTGGCCGGGTGCCGGGGCGGCAACTACGAGGGCGTCCGCATCCACAGCCTGCGTCTGCCGGGCTTCGTGGCCCACCAAAAGGTGGTCTTTGGCGGCAACGGACAGACGCTCAGCATCCAGCACGATAGTCTGAGCCGGGAATCCTTTATTCCCGGCGTATTGCTGGCCATCAAAGAGGTCGGACGGCTAAGGGGTCTGGTATACGGGCTGGAGAATATCCTGAACCTGTAGGCGTTCACGGCAACTACCGGGGATGCCGGGTTACCTTTCCCCGGCGGGCGGCGGGCACGCACGCCCCGCCCCGCTTCGCCATATAATAGCCAGCAGCAGGGGAAAGGAGGTCAAGGCCGTGCAATCCAGACTGCTGGCGAACCTCACCGTCTCGGTGGTGGGGGGGGACGATCGTGAACTCATCCTCATTCCCGCCCTGGTCGACCACGGCGCATCGGTGAGGGTAGTGGGATTCCCCGGTCTTTCCTTCCGGGGGGCAGTGGCCATGGCCGACCTTCAGGCCGCGGTACAAGGGGCCCATGTCGTCATTTTTCCCACCCCGGGGACCGACGAACGCGGGGCGGTGCACGCGGTCTACAGCCCTTCCCCGCTTCTGCTGAACGAGGAAACAGCCTCTCGCATTTCCCCCGGAACCGTAGTGATCATCGGGCAGGCCCGACCTTTCTTCCAACAATGGGCGCTCCGCTACGGCTGGAAGCTGGTAGAAACGGCCCGAGAAGACGAGGTGGCAATCTTAAATTCCATCCCAACGGCAGAGGGCGCCATCCAGCTGGCCATGCAGGAGTTGCCCATCACCATTCACGGGTGCCGGGCCCTGGTCCTGGGGTTCGGACGCGTGGGCCAGACCCTCGCCGGCGACCTTCTGGGGCTGGGAGCCAGGGTGGCCGCGGCCGATCGCAGTCCGGCGGCGCTGGCGCGGGCCTTCGCCATCGGGTGCCGCCCGGTACCGATGGCCTTCCTGGCCGACGAAGTGGCCGATACCGACGTGATCTTCAATACCGTGCCCGCACCGGTCCTGAATGCGCGTCTATTGGCCCGAGTGTCCTCGCAAAGCCTGATCATCGATTTGGCCTCACCGCCCGGCGGTACGGACTTTGAGACCGCCTCTAGACTGGGTATCAAGGCCAGGCTGGCCCCGGGGCTTCCCGGTAAGGTCGCTCCCCGAACCGCAGGTGACATACTGGCCCGGGTCATCCCCCGACTAATCCGGCAGCACCTGGGTCTGGATCCTCTGCCCGAGGATCAATGGGGGGGTGCTACGCGTGCGTCTGCAGGGGGTTAGGGTCGGATTTGCCCTTACCGGCTCGCATTGCACTCTGAACAGGGTTCTACCCGAGCTGAGGCGGTTGGTGGCCGAAGGCGCCGAAGTCTGTCCCATACTCTCCCCGGCGGTGGAGACTACCGATACTCGTTACGGCCGGGCCGCCCAGTGGGCGGAGGAGGTCACGGCCATTACCGGGCGACGGCCCATTACCAGCATTGCCGAGGCCGAGCCCATCGGGCCGCAGAAACTGCTCGACGTACTGATAATCGCGCCCTGTACCGGCAACACGCTGGCCAAACTGGCCAACGGAATCACCGATAACGCGGTGCTTATGGCCGCCAAAGCCCAGTTGCGCAACCAGCGGCCGGTAGTGCTGGCCATCTCCACCAACGACGCGCTGAGTGCCAACGCTAAGAACCTGGGCTTGGTGCTGAACATGAAAAACGTCTACCTGGTCCCCTTCGGCCAGGACGACCCGTACAACAAATGGGCCTCGGTCGTAGCCAAGATGGAACTGTTGCTCGACACCACCCTGGCGGCACTGGAAGGCAGGCAGATCCAGCCCCTCTTGGTGGGTTCCGGTGCCGTCTCCGCCCGGTAAGGAGTCCGGGCAATCCGGCCTCCCGGTTCTCCCGCCCCCCTGAACCGCCGGACACCGAACGGGGCAAAGCCCCGTTCGCTCCTGGCCGGCGGCCGAACGAGGGCGGCCGGCATGCCGGTAGGGCGACCCGGTATCCCGGGAAAGTCGGCGGATACTCACTCTCTTGAGGGCAGTGCTGGTTTTGCCCGAGTGCCTAAAGCGTCCGGGCTGCCGAACCGGGCGAGAGCCGAGCGCGAGGCACACGCCAGGCTCATGAATGACCGGGCCCGGCCGGCGCTCCGGACGGTTCTTACGCGGGGAGCCAGCCGAAAGCGCGAAGGCAAAGCCGTTCGGCCGCCTGAGCGACCGGCACGAGGGGACAGCACTGCCCCGGGACAAATTGGGGATGGCTCAGGGCAAAAAAGTGCTACCGCATCGGGCGAGAATGCGCTAAAATGGGGACAAATACGCATGGCAGGAGGTGCTGGGATCTTGGCCGGCCTAAGGGTTGCGGTAGTGGGTACGGGAGCCGTGGGGCAGGCCATGCTCCAGGTGCTGGAAGAAAGGTCCTTTCCGGTGTCACAGGTGCGGGTCCTGGCCACCAGCCGCTCGGCGGGCAAGAAGGTAATGTTTGCCGGTGAAGAGGTCACGGTAGAGGAGACTACGCCAACCTCTTTTCGGGGCGTGGACCTGGCCCTCTTCGCAGGCGGAGCGGCCAGCAAGGAGTTCGCCCGGCCGGCAGTCTCCTGCGGGGCCGTAGTCATCGACAACAGCAGTACCTTCCGCCTGGAGCCCGATGTGCCCCTGGTGGTGCCGGAGGTCAATCCGGAGGCGGTAAAGGATCACCAAGGCATCATAGCCAATCCCAATTGCTCCACCATCCAGATGGTGGTGGCCCTCAAGCCCCTTCACGACGCCGCCCGCATCAGGCGGGTAGTCGTATCCACCTATCAGGCGGTCTCCGGAGCGGGAGCAGAGGCCATGGAGGAACTGCGTTCCCAGGTACCGGCCGTTCTTTCCGGCCAAACGGTTCAGCCGGAGGTATTTCCCTGGCCCATAGCCTTCAATCTCTTCCCCCATATTGACGTGTTCCTGGAAAACGGATACTGTAAGGAAGAAATGAAGATGATCCTCGAAACCCAAAAGATCATGGCCGCTCCGGAGATGAGGATTACCGCCACCACGGTGCGGGTACCGGTTTTCGTAGGACACTCGGAAGCGGTCAATGTGGAAACGGAAAAGAAACTTACCGCCGAGGAGGCGCGCCGCCTGCTTGCGGCAGCACCCGGCGTGGTGGTGGAGGATGACCCGGCCCGGAATCTCTATCCTCTTCCCATAAGAGCTGCCGGCCGGGACGAGGTTTTCGTAGGACGCGTACGCGAGGATTTCAGTGTAGAATGCGGTCTTAACCTCTGGATCGTGGCCGACAACCTGCGCAAAGGCGCCGCCACCAATGCGGTACAGATTGCCGAGCTCTTACTCCGGTACGGGCTTCTCTGAGCCCGGGGACAAACTCGGAGGTGGGATCCTTGCGTGATTTCGGCCGTGTAGTTACGGCCATGATCACCCCTTTCACTTTGGACGGGGCGCTGGACGTGGAGGGTGCCCAAGTTCTCGCCCGCTGGCTGGTGGACAACGGCAGCGACGGGTTGGTGGTGGCCGGCACCACCGGAGAATCGCCCACGCTCTCGAGGGAGGAGAAGCTCACCCTCCTGAAGGCGGTCAAGGAGGCGGTGGGCAGCCGGGCGGCGGTGATTGCCGGTACCGGCTCCAACCACACGGCGGCCAGTATTGAGGCGACCGTCCAGGCTACGGCCGCCGGAGCGGACGGGATCATGCTGGTGGTCCCTTATTACAACAAGCCCAGCCAAGAGGGGATGTACCAGCACTTCTCCGCCTGCGCCCGCGCCACCGACCTGCCGGTAATGCTCTATAACGTTCCCGGCCGGACCGGGGCCAATTTGCTGCCCGAAACCGTGGCCCGTCTGGCCGAGATATCCAACATCGTGGCCATAAAGGAAGCCAGCGGGAACCTGGACCAGGTGAGCGAGATCAGGCGCCTGGTGCCCCCCGCCTTCAAAGTATACAGCGGCGACGATTCCCTCACCCTGCCCATGATGGCCCTCGGGGCCTACGGGGTGGTGAGTGTGGCTTCCCACCTGATCGGCCGCGAGCTGAAGGCCATGGTGGAGGCAGCGGCCTCCGCCCGCATGGAAGAAGCACAGAGTCTGCATTTGCGCTTCTTCCCCCTTTTCAAGGCTCTCTTCCTGGCTCCCAACCCGGTACCGGTAAAGACCGCACTTTCCTGGCTGGGCCTTCCTTCCGGCAGGCCGCGCCTCCCTTTGGTGGGTTTAGCCCCGGGCGAGGAGGAACGTCTCAAGAAGGCGCTGGAGGAAACGGGAATATCTTTAGGGCGCTAAATTGCCGAATAACGAGCTTGCGGCTTGAGCAGGGCAGAAAAACGGTTTATAATAGGCCCGGAGAGACGCTGGCCGCCGGCACGAGGAGTGCCGGTGCTTTACTGTTCGCGGGCGGGGTGGTTCGGGAGGTGTATGGATGCCCAATTCGGATGCCAAGCTGACCATTATTCCTTTGGGCGGCCTGGGTGAGATCGGCAAGAACATGCTGGCCATCCGCTACGGCGGTCACCTGTTGGTAATCGACTGCGGTCTCATTTTCCCGGAGGACGATATGTTCGGGATCGACGTGGTCATCCCGGACATGACTTATCTGCTGGAGAATAGGGGCCAGCTGCGGGGAATAGTCCTCACCCACGGCCATGAGGACCACATCGGAGCCCTGCCTTATCTCCTCCGCGAACTGGACGTGCCCATATACGGCACCAAACTCACGTTGGGATTGGTTGAGGCCAAACTGCGCGAACAGGAGGCTCGGGCTACCCGCCTGTGCTGCCTCAAACCCCGGGAAGTGGCCAAGGTGGGACCGTTCCGGATAGAGCTGATCCGGGTGAGCCACAGCATAGCCGACGCCGTGGCGGTGGCGGTGCATACCCCGGTGGGAACAATAGTGCACACCGGTGATTTCAAGTTCGATCCCACGCCGGTAGACGGCGAGGTTACGGACTTCTACAAGTTCGCCGAGCTGGGGGAGAAGGGCGTACTGGTGCTGCTGTCGGACAGCACCAATGTGGAGCGTCCGGGACACACCCTTTCCGAACGCACGGTCGGCGAGGCCTTTGCCGAGGCCTTCGGCCAGGCTAAAGAGAGAATTATCGTGGCCAGTTTCGCCTCCAACATCCCCCGCATCCAGCAGGTAATCAACCTGGCGGGCAAGTTCAACCGCCGGGTGGCGGTGGCGGGACGCAGCATGGTGAACGTGGTTTCCATCGCCACCGAACTGGGCTACCTGCACATTCCCCCGGGAACCCTGGTCGACCTGGAGGAGGTCAACCGTCTGCCCCTCCAACAGGTGGTTATCCTGACCACCGGCAGTCAGGGTGAGCCCATGTCCGCCCTGAGCCGCATGGCGGCTGCCGATCACCGCCAGCTGGGCATTGTGCCCGGCGATACGGTGCTCATCTCCTCCAATCCCATCCCGGGCAACGAGAAGATGGTAGGCCGGGTGATCGATCAACTGTTCCGGCAGGGGGCGGATGTAATCCACGAGGCCATATCCGGGATTCACGTGTCGGGCCACGCCAGTCAGGAGGAACTCAAACTCATGCTGAACCTGGTACGGCCACGATTCTTCGTACCCGTGCACGGCGAATACCGCATGCTGGTCAAGCACGCCCGCCTGGCAGAACAGGTAGGGATACCTCGCCAGAACATCTTCGTGTGCGAGAACGGGCAGGTGCTGGAGTTTACCAAAGAAAAGGGAGTGGTTTCCGGCACGGTACCGGCCGGCCGGGTGTTGGTAGACGGGCTGGGCGTGGGCGACGTGGGGAACATCGTGCTGCGGGACCGGAAACAGCTGGCGCAAGACGGCATCCTCATTGTGGTGGTAACCCTGGACCGGGAGGCGCACGCGGTAGTGGCCGGTCCGGACATCGTGTCCCGCGGGTTCGTCTACGTGCGGGAGGCAGAAGCCTTGCTGGAAGAAGCCAAGGAGAAGGTGAATGCCGTCCTTTGCGAGTGTCTGGAAAGACAGGCCAGCAACTGGGGAGCCATCAAGGGCAGCGTTAGGGAGTCTCTGGGTCGCTTCCTCTACGAACGGACCGGGCGTCGGCCCATGATACTCCCGATCATTATGGAAGTCTAGAGTGCCGATTGGCGGGGGTAGGGATGCTAAGGAGCGAGGCGCTTTTTCGGGAGACGGAAGAAAAATTCCGGGAGGTGTTGGCCGCCCAACAGCCGGCGCTCGCCGACCTCGGCGAGGTCGATCTGGTCATAGGAATCCCCTTTTACAACGAGGCCGATACTCTGGACCGGGTGATCCAGGAAGCGGCAGAAGGGGTGAGGACCTACTACCCGGAAGGCAGGGTGGCGCTCGTATGCGTGGGTTCTCCAGCCGGGGTAGCCGCGCTGGAAAGCGTGCGGGAGCGCTCGCCTGACGGACGGTTGCAGAAGCTGGCCTTTCTCCTGCCGGATGAGGCCCTCAACGGGCGCGGCTGGGCTATAAGAGCCATTATGGAATTGTCCCACCGGCTGGGAGCGGACCTGGCCCTACTGGAGGCCGACCTGATCGAGGCCAACGGCGAGAAGGGGCTACACGGGCAGTGGCTGCCCGCCCTCCTGCAGCCGATACGCGAGGGCGGATTTGACCTGGTGCTGGGCCAGTTCAACCGTCACTACTGCGAGGCCACGGTGACCCGGCATTTGGTATATCCTTTGTTGGCATCTCTCTACAATTACAAGATTCGTGATCCTCTAAGCGGGGTTATGGGCATTCACCGCCGCCTCCTCAGACAGTTTTTAGAAAATCCGAGAATCTGGCACGGAGACGTGGGCGGATACGGGGTAGACCCGTGGCTCGTTACCACCGCCATATGCGAGGAGGCCAAGATCTGCGAGGCCAGGCTCGGCTCCAAGCCCCGCCATTACTCCGCCGGCAAGCGGGAACTGGTCTTCCGTCAGGTGGCCAAGACCCTCTTTGAAAGCTACATTGCCCAGCGGGAACGGCTGGCCGGCATCTACTCCGGGCCGGTACAGTACGCGGACCAATACGGCGCCTTGACCGTCCCGAGCCCTTCCGGACCGGAACTGCACCCGGCGGATGTGGTGTCGCGCTTCCGCCAGGGCTTTAACCTCTTCTACAGCACCTTGCTGCCCAGGGTCCTGCCGGAGGAAGCTTTTGAGGAGCTGGCAGAGCTGGCAGAAGCTCCTCCGGAACGTTTCCGGTTCTCCGCGCGGCTCTGGGCCCGAACCGTGTATTCCTTCCTCCTGGCCTTCAAGTTCCGGCAGGACATAGCCCGGGGAGACCTGCTCAACGCCCTGGTCTATCTTTACCAGGGCCGGGTGGCCGGCTGGCTGAACGAACTCGGCACCACCAGGGACTACTTCGACCGCCTGCTGCCCGAACAGGCCGAGCACCTGATTTCCCTGGAGGCGGAACGTCTGATCGAGGACCAGGTCCAGGAGTTTCTCCGGGAAAGATCTTCCTTCCTGGATGGCTGGAAGAAGGAGGAGGGCAGGCGACCCGTACTCCCCAAGATTACCTACCACGAATTCATCCCCGGGGTACCCCTGGTGCTGCCCCAGGAAGTGGCTGCCGCCTCGGGGGAAAGGGTGGAGCTGGCACCGATCTACGAGGACCTGCTGGCCCGCTACCGCCGCCGGTTCGATACTTTCGTACATGAACGCCTGAATCTACCTCCCTCGGCGGATTCCGTCAGCATAGCTCAGGGGATCCGGGATTTTCTGAAACGGGGGGAGGACATCTTGGCACGGGAACTCCTGCGCGGCGACCTGCACACGGTAGAGGGAACCCGTCAGGTGGTGGAAGCGATTTTCGATAACCTGCCACACGGGCCGGTTTTTGCCCTGAACCCGGAGGTGATCAGCCAGCTGCTTTGGAGCCATCCGCCGGTTAATCTCCTGACCCTCCTGGGCTATGAAGAAGTGGTGGAGCTGTTCTCCCAGTGGTCGCCCGAGGAGGCCCTGGCTCTGGCGAGCTGGTCGGAAGAGCGAGAGTACATGCACCGAATTTGGGATTGGCTGAAGAACAACGCCGGGCCGGAGCACTTTATCACCGCGCGACTGAAGCCCCTGGTGGTCAGTCACGAGGACTTCCCCTCGCTTGCGGAAATGAAGGAGGCCAGTGCCCTCAGCCGCCTCACCGGTACGGTGGTGGTCAGTAACCTCCGCAAGGGCAGGGGGGGAGAATTCCCTTACCTCCGGTACTTTACCCTGATCGGCAAGCACATAGTTGAGGCGGAACGGTTCAGCGCCATCTGGCAGGAGTACGCCCACGAACGGAAGGACTTCGCCAGGCGCGTTATCAACTCGCTTACCGGGCACTGGGGTAGGAGCCCGCTCTCGGCCCACAACTTCTTCGAGAACGGCCACCAACGGGTTCTGGCACAGCGTTTTGGCCAAATGGCGGTCGATCTCGGCCGTCGCGCCGGAGAAGAGGCCAGACCCGGGCTGGCGCAACTGGCGCGCTTCCTCGAGGACATGGTTTTCTCCTACCATTTGGCTCAGACCATGCCCGACGGTCGCTTCATTCCTTGCTCGGCCTGGACCTGGGCCAGCTACAGCTTCAAGGGAGGCAGGGGCGTTCCCACCCCGCTTTCCCTGCACGTAGAGCGCGACTGGTTTACCCGCCAACTCCTGGAGGCGGTGTACGGTGCGCTGGGAGGGGACGCGGCAGGGATCGAGGCCCTCATAGCCGAGCTCATGGGCGAGGGCAGGGAAGCAGAGGAATTGACGGAGGAACTCTGGGGCACTCCGATTCAAAAGGAGTTGCTGCTGGTCCAGCATTTGCCGGCCAGACAACCGGCGGCAGAGCCGCTCGTGCGTTACCCGGGCAATCCCATACTGGCCCCGGTGCCCGAGCACTGGTGGGAATCCAAGTACGTGCTGAATACCGGTGCCCTGCGCCTCCAGGACAAGGTATACCTGTTCTATCGGGCGCTAGGCAACGACGATGTGTCGCGCATCGGCCTGGCCATCAGCAAGAACGGATTGGAGATTGAGGAGCGGCTGCCGGAACCGGTATTCGTTCCCGTGGGAGAAGCAGAAAGCCGCGGCTGCGAGGACCCACGATTGGTGGTGCTGGACGATCGCATATATATGCTCTACACCGCCTACGACGGCACCACCGCCCAGATCGCCCTGGCCTCCATAAGCTGCGAGGACTTTCTGGCCCGCAGGTGGGAGGCCTGGCGGCGGCACGGCATGGTCTTTCCCGGCTACTGGAACAAGGATGCCGTGCTCTTCCCGGTCCGGTTCAAGGGCCGCTACGCCCTCTACCACCGGATCATGCCCAGCATATGGCTTACCTATGCCGAGGAACTGACCTGCCCCTGGCCGCAGAACCAGCACCACATCGTCATAGGGCCGCGTTCGGGCATGATGTGGGACGCGCTCAAGATCGGCGCCGGCTCGCAGCCTCTCCGGACCCGCTACGGGTGGCTTCTCATCTACCACGGGGTGGACTACTCCCGGGTATATCGGTTGGGAGTCATACTGGTGGCCGCGGACGACCCGGGCAAGGTGCTCTACCGCTCTCCCAATCCGGTGCTCGCGCCGGACACCGAGTTCGAAATCGGTCAACCCGGGGTGAGCTGGGTTCCCAACGTAGTGTTTACCTGCGGGGCGGTGCCCCGGGAAAACCGGGAGATACTAGGCGATGAAGACGAAATCCTGGTCTACTACGGGGCTGCAGATACGGTAATAGGAGTGGCCACCGCCAGGGTAGGGGATCTCATACCGGCGGAGGTCAGACGGGAGCTCAAGACCAACCGGCTTAACGGCGCACGCTCACGCAGGTAGGTAAGGAGTGCTTTTCGGATTGGGCGCGCACAGGCGGTTGGCCAAGGCCTTGGCCGACCTGGGGGTAGCCTCGCGGCGTCGGGCCGAGGAGTTGATCCGGGCGGGCCGCGTGCGGGTAAACGGGGTAACGGTCACCGATCCCGCCCGAGGAGTGGGGGAGGGCGACGTGCTGGAGGTAGACGGAAGGCGTCTTCGGCCTGCCCCCGAGCGCGTCGCCTTGTTGTTGTACAAGCCTGCGGGCTACCTCTCCACGGTTACCGACCCTTTCGGCCGGCCCACGGTGCTGGACCTGGTGGGGCCGCAACCCTACCGGCTCTATCCCGTGGGCAGGCTTGACCTGGACGCCGAAGGCCTGCTGCTTCTCACCAATGACGGAGAGCTGGCCTTCCTGCTTACCCATCCCCGGCACGAAGTGGAGAAGACCTACCGCGTACTGGTGAAGGGCCGGCCCGGGCCCGGCGCACTGGAGCAGCTACGGCAGGGAGTAAGACTTGAGGACGGTCGGACCTCACCCGCGCGGGTCCGGCAGGTAGGGCGGAGGGGAAGCGATACCTGGCTGGAAATCACGGTTCACGAGGGGCGCAAGCGGCAGATCAAGCGCATGTGCCGGGCCGTAGGGCATCCGGTCCTGTCTTTGACCCGCACGCGCCTGGGTTTTCTTACCCTTAAGGGACTGGCCCCGGGTCGGTACCGACGGCTGACCGCCGAGGAGATTGGTCGCCTGAAGGCGCTGGCCCGCGGGCAGGGGAAAGAATTACCTACCTAGAGCTTCTCCTGCGAAATCATAATAAGTCTATGGATCCCAGGTTGTCTCCCCGGACCATCGTGGCCACTTACGTAGGCACGGTGGTGGGTGCGGCTTTCGCCTCCGGCCAGGAGATCCTGCAGTTCTTCGGGTACTTCGGCGCCTGGGGGCTGGCCGGGCTGCTCCTGACCACCGTCCTCTTCATCCTCTTCGGCTACCTGATCATGGAAGGCGGACACCGCCTGGAGGCGCGGTCCTACCGGGCCGTGATCATGGAGGCCGGAGGCCCGTGGCTCGGCCGGGCACTGGACGGGGTGGTCACCTTTTTCCTTTTCGGCGCCCTGCTGATCATGGCCGCCGGTGCCGGAGCCTTTTTCCGTCAGCACTTCGGACTCCCCTTCGCCCTGGGCAGTGCGGCCATGGTGGTGGCCGCCGCGGCCACGGTTCTCGCCGGGCTGGGCGGGGTCATTGCCGCCATAAGTATCATCGCCCCCGCGTTATTGCTGGGCGCCCTGGGGCTGGGGGCTTATACGGTCATCAGTGCCTGGCCGGGAACATCCGGCGGGTTCTTCTGGTCGCTGCCGCAAGAGGCGCCCGTGCCGTCCTGGCCCCTATCCTCGGTCCTGTACGCCTCCTATAACCTGCTGTTGGCCGTGGCGGTGCTGGCGCCTATAGGCCCTCGGGCACGCCGGAAGGATCTCTGGTTGGGCGCGCTGGGCGGAGGTACCGCCCTAGGCCTGGCGGCCACCTCCATTTTTCTGGCCCTCATGGCCCAGGGAAGGGCAGGCGCGGCCTCGGAGCTACCCATGCTGGCCGTGGCCGCCAGGCTGGGTCCGCTCGTGGCCTGGAGCTACGGCCTGATACTGCTCGCCGAGATCTATACCACGGCGGTAAGCAGCCTTTTCGGCTTTGCCTCCCGGCTTGGCACCGAAGGAGCCCGCTTCCGGCTGGCGGTTTCCGCCGCCGGCGCCGCGGCCTTCATCCTGGCCCAGTTCGGCTTTTCCGTGCTGGTGGGAACGATCCTTCCCGCAGTAGGGTATGCCGGGCTGCTCTTCTTGGGCGCCCTGGCCCTGGGGTACCGGCCCCTGAGGGAGGCCTGGCCACGAGTGGCACGACTCGTCGCCGCGCCGCACCCTCTCAGGAAGGCCTTTCCCAGAGGGCGGGTCGTGGAGAAAGAGCCCCATGGGAACGCACCGAAGAACGGTCAGGAGGCCCCCAGGGACGAGTCTCCGCGGAGATAAAGCCGGTTTTACGGGCTGACGCAGGCGAGCAGGCGAGGGAAGATAATCTCGGAGGTCCCGCTACGGGTGACTTTCCCGGCATATAACTTCCGATAAGAAATATTATGTTAACCTAGGTAGGAACAACCGCCGCTGGATAAGGGCGGTAGCACCGGCTTGCGGCGCCCCTCGGGGCCGCAGGCACCGTTGGCAGGACTAAGACCCAGCAGAAGGCCGGTAGACTTCCTGCCACAGGCGCGCCGGCAGCACTTCGCGCAGCAATACCTGACCGTAGTCCGTCTTGCCGCTGAAGGCATTCTTATCAGTCCAGTCTTCCGGCCGGAGGTCCGGAGCGTCGGCTTCATTTATGGGAAAGCCTTCTGGGCCCGCGCACTCCAGCAGGAGGCGCACCAGTTCGTCCTGGCCGAGATTAACCAGCGTTTCTCTCAGGCGCCGCGCCCGGCGGGTCACCGGGCTGCACAGGTAGGTTCTGCACACCAGCGGCCGCAAATCGTACCGTCGGCACAGGCCGGCCTGCCGGTCCAGCAGCACGCACTCCCCTTCTTCCCCGCGCCTTAGTGTTATGTCAACCGCGCGGCCCCAGACCCCTACCCAGCCGTAGGCCCTCACCGCCTTCAGCGCGCGCCCGGCCGTCTCCCCTGCCGCCGGTTCGCCCGCCTTCTCGGGCCGGAAACGGCCTTCCGAAAGCCCTCCCCTGCCCCGGCCCGCTTCCGGCCCCGTCCCCGCCGCCTTCCCGCCGCCGGCCGACCGCTCACCCAGCCGGAGGGCATCAATACTGGTGAGCGGGATGCGCTCCGCGCAGCAGCGCGGGCACCCGTAGCAGGCTCCGCCAGGGTTCCGGCGCCGGGCCAGACGCGGTTCGGCGCTCAGAAGCTCCATGGCCCGCAGGTAGTCGCCCACGGTGGCCCGGGAATCGAGTACCAGCAGGTCGTAGCCGCATTCGCCGCCAAAAGGCACCAACTCTACTCTTACCATCGGCCCTCACTCTTATCTCCGGAAGCCCGCACCTCACGGCCCACCGCGGGCCCGCTCGGAGGCCCACAGCTCCCGCATGGTGGCCCGGAGGTGGTACGGGTACAGGCTCCTGAGCCTGCCCTCCTCTCCGCGCGCCCATCCCAGCGAGAAGCCGCCCACCGTGACCAGCACCCATCCCGGCGGCGTCCGGGCTTCCAGCGCCTCGCCCCGCAGGTAGGAGCGCAGCGCCCGGTCCTCGGGGGCAAAATCGTGCACCTGCCGCGCCCGGCCGGGGTCCAGAGCCACGGCCAGGGCGTGGTTGGGCTCGAACCTTCCCTTGCGCACCCTTCCCAGCCACCAGCCCGGCCGCAAGACCCGCAGCCCCTCCCACGCCTTGGGTGACAGCGGGGGTCGGAAGAGCTCGTTCCCCTGCTCTACGACTTCTTCCTCCGGCACCGGCAGTTCCCGAAGGTACTCCCGGCAGAACTCGAGATACCGGTCGCGGGCCTCCGGGGACAGCGGCGGCAGCGGCGCGGGCTTCCGCCTGGGAGCGGGCCCTTCGCGCCGACGGAGGAGGGCGTAAAAGTGGCCGTGCCCCTCTCCCCGCTGCGGCCACAGCCGCACCGCCCGCTCCAGCTCTCCGGCGCCGTCCGGCAGCCATTCCGGGTGCCCCCGATCGAACCGGAGCGCCGGCGGAGGCTCCACCAGCTCGAACTCCCGGTGGTGCCTGAGGAAGCGATGCACCACCCCCTCGTTCTCTTCCGGAGAAAAGGAGCAGGTGGCGTAAAGCAGCCGGCCACCCGGCCGGACCAGCCTGGCCCCCTCCTCAAGCACGGCCAGTTCCCGGCGCGCGCACCGGATAACGGTTTCCGGGCTCCAGTAGCGGGCCGCCCCGGGATTCCGCACCAGGAGGGCTTCGCCCGAGCAGGGGGCGTCGATCAGCACCCGGTCGAACCAACCGGCCCAGCGCGCCGCCAGCCGCTGCGGGGACTCGTTGGTGATGAGGGCGTTGGTTACCCCCATCCGCTCCAGATTCCAGGCCAGGACCGAGGCCCGCCGGGGTTGTATCTCGTTGGCCACCAGGCACCCGGTATTCCCCATGCGCGCCGCCAGGTGGGAGGCCTTGCCCCCGGGCGCGGCGCACAGGTCCAGCACCCACTCTCCGGGCCGCGGATCGAGCAGCAGGGCCGCGGCCATGGTGGCCAGATCCTGGGGGTAATAAAGCCCGGCGTAGTAGAAGGGGTGCGCGCCCGGCCTGGCCCCGCTATCGGTAAAGACGAAGCCCTCCGGGCACCAGGGCACGGAGGCCAGGGCAAAAGGCGAGCGGCTCCGGAATTCTTCCGGGGTTACCTTTAAGGTATTGACCCGCAGTCCGGCCCGGTAGGCGGTCAAAGCGGCCTCAAAGGCCGGAAACTCCGGTCCGAGCCAGCCGGCCATGCGGGCGGCAAAGCTACGGGGTAACTGCGACGAACCGGCCATGCGCTCTCTTCGCCGTCCTTTCTCCACCCTTACTGGTTTCTCCGCTTTCGGCGGCAGCCCTTCCCGGCCGGGTGGCCGGGAGCCCCGGCAGAGGTAAAGGCGGGCCGATTTCAAGAGGGCCCGTCTCCCCCTTCCGTATGTTATAATAAGCCAAACTGCCGGTAAATCCGTGCGGACGGGGTGAGAACGGTGCCGAAACTGGGTATACTCACCGGCGGCGGAGACAGTCCCGGTCTCAACGCCGTAATCCGGGCGGCAGCCAAGACCGCCTTCAGACAGGGCTGGGAAGTGACCGGCTTCCTGCAGGGCTACAGCGGCCTGGTAGAGGAACGCTACGTCATACTGGACCAGAGCGCCATCAGCGGGCTCCTGCACCGGGGCGGAACCATCCTGGGCGCCAACAACCGCGATAACCCCTTTCACTACCCGGTCCGGGAAAACGAGCGGATCGTCTACCGGGATCTGTCCGACCGGGCCCTCCTCAACCTGGAGCGCCTGGGAATACAGGCTCTCATAACCATCGGCGGCGACGGCACCCTGGCCGCGGCCTCCGAGCTGGCGGCCAAGGGAGCGCGCATAGTGGGCGTGCCCAAGACCATAGACAACGATCTCCTGGCCACGGACCAGACCTTCGGCTTCGACACCGCCGTGACCGTGGCCACCGAGGCCCTGGACCGCCTGCACACTACCGCCGAATCCCACCACCGGGTCATGGTGCTGGAGCTGATGGGCCGCTACGCGGGCTGGATCGCCCTGCAGAGCGGCGTGGCCGGAGGAGCCGACGTGATCCTCATCCCGGAAATCCCCTGGCGCATCGAGAAGGTGGCGGAAAAGATTCTGGAACGCAAGGCCCAGGGGAAGCCCTTCAGCATCGTGGTGGTGGCCGAGGGGGCCAAGACTCCGGAAGGCACCCACGTGGTGCGGCAGTGGGTGGAGGGCAGCGTGGAGAAAGCCCGGCTGGGCGGTATCGGCGAGGTGGTGGGCAGGATGATCGAAGAGCACACCGGCATCGAAACCCGGGTAACGGTGCTGGGGCACATCCAGCGCGGCGGCTCCCCTACTCCTTTCGACCGGGTGCTGGCCACCCGCTTCGGCGTCCTGGCCGCGCAACTGGCCATGCAGGGCGTGTACAACGTGATGGTCCGGCTCCAGGGGCTGGAAGTGGGGTACGTACCCCTGGAGGAGGCGGTTCGCGGCACCCGCAAGGTGCCGCCGGAAGGCCAGCTGGTACAGGCCGCCCGGGCCATAGGCATAAGCTTCGGCGACTGAGCCGCAGGGAGGCGAGCGAGACTTGAACGCTTTCGATACCGCACAGGATCTGCCCGACGCGCGGGGCTACTTCGGCCCCTTCGGCGGCCGCTACGTTCCCGAGGTGCTCGTTCCCGCGCTGGTAGAGCTGACCAGCGCCTATCAGCAGGCCGTCGCCGACCCCGGGTTTCGGCGGGAACTGGAGGAACTCCTCAGACGCTGGGCCGGGCGCCCTACCCCGCTGTGGTTTGCGGAGAGGCTTAGCCGCCACTGCGGCGGAGCCCGCATCTACCTCAAGCGGGAGGACCTCGCCCACACCGGCGCCCACAAGATCAATAACGCCCTGGCCCAGGCCCTGCTGGCCCGCAGAATGGGCAAGCACCGCGTCGTGGCCGAAACCGGTGCCGGCCAGCACGGGGTGGCGTCAGCGGCGGCCTGCGCCGTGCTCGGGCTGGAGTGCGTGGTCTACATGGGCGAGGAGGACGTGCGGCGGCAGGCCCTCAACGTCTTCCGCATGCGGCTGTTGGGCGCCGAGGTGCGGCCGGTGTCGGCCGGAAGCCGCACCCTCAAGGACGCCATCAACGAGGCCATCCGCGACTGGGTAACCAACGTGGGCACCACCCACTACCTCCTGGGCTCGGCCGTGGGGCCCCATCCCTACCCGGTGATGGTGCGCGAGTTCCAGGCGGTAATCGGCAGGGAGGCGCGGGAACAGATGCTCGAGCAGACCGGAGCCCTGCCCGACTGCGTGATCGCCTGCGTGGGAGGCGGCTCCAACGCCATCGGGATCTTCAGCGCCTTCATCCGCGACCCCCAGGTCCGCCTGGTGGGCGTGGAGGCCGGCGGGCGGGGCCTGGATACCGGCGAACACGCCGCCTCCCTGGTGGCCGGGAGCGTCGGGGTGCTGCACGGCGCCAAGATGTACCTGCTGCAGGACGAGCACGGACAGATCGGCACCACCCACAGCATTTCCGCCGGGCTGGACTATCCCGGGGTGGGGCCCGAGCACAGCTTTCTCAAATCCGTCGGCAGGGCCGAATACGTGGCGGTCACCGACGAGGAGGCTCTGGAGGCCTTCCGGCTCCTCTGCCGGACGGAAGGCATCCTCCCCGCCCTGGAGCCGGCCCACGCTCTCGCCTACGCCACCCGCCTGGCCCCCGCCCTGGGCCCGGCAAAGTCGATCCTGGTCAACCTTTCCGGACGGGGCGACAAGGATATGGACATCGTGGCTTCCGCCCTAGGAGGGAGACTATGAGCCGCATCGGCGCGATATTCTCGCCCGGCCGCCCGCCTGCCCTCATACCCTACCTTACCGCGGGCTACCCGGATGAGCGGGCCACCCTGGAAGCGGTGAGGTTGCTGGCAGCCGAAGGTGCCGACCTGGTGGAACTGGGCATCCCCTTTTCCGACCCTCTGGCCGACGGGGTTACCATCCAGAAGGCCAGCCACGAGGCGCTGAGCGCCGGAACTACCGCCGAGCGGTGCCTGGAGATGGCCCGGGAACTGCGCCGGCAGGTAGAAATCCCCCTGGTGTTCATGACCTACTACAACCCGGTGCTGCGCTACGGGCCGGAGGCCTTCTGCGCCCACTGCGCCCGGGCAGGGATCGACGGCCTAATCGTGCCGGATCTTCCCCCCGAAGAAGGCGGCGAACTGGAGGCCGCCTGCCGGGCGCACGGGCTGGACCTGATCTACCTCTTGGCCCCCACCAGCACCCCGGAGCGCATCCGTCTGGTGGCCGGCCGCTCCACCGGCTTTATTTACCTGGTTTCCGTTACCGGCGTTACCGGCGCCCGCGACACCCTGCCCCCGGAACTGGCCGACCTGGTGGCGGCGGTCAGGCAGCACACCCGCCGGCCGGTATGCGTGGGCTTCGGCATTTCCACGCCCGGGCAGGCGGCCGAAGTGGCCCGCTTGGCGGACGGGGTCATAGTGGGAAGCCGCATCGTGCAGATAATGGGTCAGGGAGAGAACTGGCGCTCGGAACTCACCCGGTTTGCCCGGCAGTTGAGGCAGGCGCTGGATAACAGCGCCGCCGACCCCCGCCGCGCCGGGCCTACTTCACCAGCCGGCCGCGCATGAGCCGGACCGGCAGGTTGAACAGGAGGCCGGCCACCACGGCCAGCCAGAGGGCGTGGGTCCAGAGAGACGAGCTCACGGCCCCCAGGACGAACGCCCGTACCAGGGCCACCGAGTGATAGAGCGGGGTGAGCCAGCTCAGGCTGCGCACCACGGCCGGCAGACCTTCCACGGGAAAGAAAACCCCGCCGAAGAGAAACATGGGGGTGATCAGGAGGGTGAAGAAGTAGTTGAAGGTCTCGATTCGCGGGGCAAAACTGGTCCAGACCATGGAAAGCTCGGCGAAGATCAGGCCGGCCAGGGCCAGCACCGGCGGCGCCAGCAAGACCCAGGGAGAGGCCACCAGACCCAGCAGGCAGAGCACGACGATTATTACCGAACCGTAGAGCACGCTCTTGAAGGCGCCGTAGAACATCTCCGCGGCAATCAGTTCCTCTACGCTCACCGGCGTGGCGGTAATGGCCTCGTACACCCGCTGGTAATGCAGCCGCACGAAGCTGTCGTAGGTGCATTCGGCCGCCGTGGCCCACATGGCCGAGGAGGCCACCAGACCCGGGGCCACGAATTGCAGGTAACTCATGCCCTCTATGTTCTGGACGTAGCTCCCCAGGCCGTACCCCATGGCCACCAGGTACAGCACCGGCTCGATGAAGTTGAACATGAGGTTGGACTTCCAGTTCTTCTTGAAGACCACCAGGTTGCGGTAGCATACGGTCCAGACCAGAGGGGTGAGCCTCGGCCACAGGAACAGGGGCAGCGGGTTCTTCAATCCCCTATCCCCCTCCCGGTCAGCTTGAAGAACACGTCTTCCAGGTTGGCGGGACGCACCCGGCGGTACGGCAGAGGAAATGAAAGCCGCGGCAGGACTTCTTCGGAAAGGCCGTCGCCGTCGAAGGGAAAGAAGAATACCTCGCCCACCCGGTAGTAATCCCGGCAGTACGGCCGCAGGCGCTCCAACAGCTCCGCCTGCCACTCCGGTGCCACGCTTACCTCCAGCACCTGCCGGCCGATGTGCTTGGCCACCAGGGCCTGGGGTTCCCCAATTTCCAGTATCCGACCCCGGTCCATTACGGCCAGGCGGTCGCACAGGGCGTGGGCCTCTTCCAGGTAGTGGGTGGTCAGTATCAGCGTGAGCCCCTCTTCCCTCAGGTGGCGCAGCCGCTGCCACACCAGCTGCCGCACCTGAGGGTCCAGACCGGCGGTAGGCTCGTCCAGAACCAACAGGGCCGGCCGGTTCACCAGGGCCCGGGCCAGGGTGAGCCGCCGCTTCAACCCGCCGGAAAGCTCCTCCACCGGCCGGTTAGCCCTATCGGCCAGATCCATGAATTCCAGCAGTTCCCACGCCCGCCTTCGGGCCTCCGCACCCTTCAGGCCGAAGTAGCGGGCGTAGACCAGCAGATTCTCCAGCACGGTCAGCTCGGGATCGAGATTGTCGCTCTGGGAAACCACTCCCAGGCGCTGCTTGATCTCCCGGGCCTGCCTGAGCGGTGAGCGTCCCAGAACCCGCAACTCGCCCCCGCCCGGAGGCAGGGAGCAGCAGATCATCCTTACGGTGGTGGTCTTGCCGGCGCCGTTGGGCCCCAGGAAACCGAAACACTCCCGGTACGAGATGGCAAAATCGATTCCGTCCACGGCCTTAAGGCCGGAAAAATCCTTGGCCAGGCCTCTGGCCGTTACTGCGTATTCGTTCTCCGGTGCGTACATCGGCGCGTCACCCGCGAAACCGGCCACGGCGGCAAGAAACGGGCCCCTCTGCCAGGAGCCTCCCGCCCCGGACAGCCGGGCCGGGAACGTCTACCAGGGGAACCCCCGGGAGGGAACCGCAAGGGCCTGCGGCCGCGGCCCCGATCGGGCCAGGATCGCGCCGGTCAGAGCGCCGAAAACCAGGTTGGACCCCGCCAGCTCCATCAGGTGGATCCTGGCTACCGCCTCCGGCATGTACGGGTTGGGCAGCAGCAGCTGCAGGCTCCAGACCGAGAAAAGCATCGCCGTGGCCAGGCATACCTCCCAGCGCCCGCCCGGGTGCACTCCGATCACGGGCAGGGCAAGGACAGCCCAAAGCAGGCCGCGAAAGGCCTGAAAGGCAAACATCCAGGGAGTAGAATCCCACACCGCAGCCACCTGGGCGACGAGGCTGGCGGCCTCGGCACCGCCGTAGAAGGCGCGCACCTCGGGCCTTGCCCAGGCCACGAAGTATCCGAAGCAGAAGTATAACGCCACGTAGATTCCCGCTACCGCCGCCAGCCGCCAGACCCAGCCCCAGGCCGAACGGCGTAAACCCGGCAGCCTGGGTGCGGCCACCAGCCGGGCCTGCCACTTCCCCAGCAGGGCCACCGCCGCTACCGCAAAGACGGCGGCCACCAGCGCGCCCGCTCCAATCAGCCGGGTTACGGTGTCCGGCGGCAGGCCCAGGTATACCAGGGATTCCAGCTGGTTAATCAGGGTGTTAAGGCCGAAAAAGGCCACGAACACCGTGGCCGCCAGTGCCCAGCCGGTTTGTCGCGCCCGCAGGATCAGGTAGGTCATCACCGCCGCCTCGGCCAGGCCGACCAGGAACAGCAGCGCCAGGGTGCGGCCCCCCTCGGCCGCCAAGGCCTCCGCGTCGATCTCCCCTGCGGCCGGCACGCCTACCAGGACGGAGAATAGGGGGGTACAAACCGCCAATACCACCGCGAGCAGCACTATCTTGGCTACAAGAACCCCTGCCCGCCTTGAGCCTCGAGACAAAAGGCCTCCTCCCCTCTCTCGGACGAATGGCCGCGAGCCCTCCGGACCCGCCGTTTTCCCTCTCCCCTATAGTTCTCGCCCGAGAGAATTTTCCCTCCCCAAGCCGGGCTGGGATTCACTGCAATCCGGCATGGTAAGTCCCCGGATACAGGCTCCGACGTCATTGTCTACCAGGTCAATTTGGGAAACGTGACGGCCGAGACATGGCTCTCCAGACGGCCGGCGCCAGGCTTCTCTCAGACACGCTGCAGCCAAGCGCAGTCGAAATGGGTAGGCCCGCGTCCGGTTCAATCCCCTTTTTTCAGCACGATCACATTGACCGCCAACGCCTCTGCACCCCCCCTGAGCACATTAGGGCAATGGTCTAACGGACTAAAATCGTACGCTCCCAATCCTGACGGAAGCAGCTCACAAGAAGGCCGTTTTTACGATAAAGGCTGAGAGACAGCAAGCATCCATAATACAGAAGTACGATCCTGGTAGTTGTTTGAATTACTGGGCTTGCTCGTTGCCATGACCATTAGCAAGCATTGAGTCGAGAATCCTGGGCAATACTGTTTCACATGTTCCGCAGGCCTTAAGTATTCTACCATGGTCAAAGCGATCGATATGCACATCGAATCGGCCCCTTAACGCAGGTACCAAACTTGCGTCAGTGTCAACCACGATCATCTTCTGATTCTCATTCGTTGCCATAGATCTCGAGATGATCTTGGTTATGTAGGCGTCAGATTCAGAGAATGAGTATCCAACGATTATCAGGACAGCTGCTTCTTCAATGCTCTGCCTTGCATAATTCCATATATCTACCAAGCTTGGAAACATTAAGAACTTGAATGATAGAGGAGGAACTAGCAGCGGCCGACGCAAGCCGCCGCACTTTTTGCAAATGCCGAGTACCGGGTAACTAAGTGTGTCCGCCTCGAATATTTTCTTCACTTCAAGCAAATTAAATTCGCGTACATCCTGGCAGGAACTACAGTATGACCAGTTTATAGAGCCGTGCATTTTGATCAATTGAACGGCATTCGGATTATCTTCGTTTTTTCCGCTAATCGTTCCTCTAAGGGTAATTTTCTCAGTTAGCAGTGCTTCATCCATGCAACCGTCATAGTTCGTTGTAATAATCGTTGTGTGATTATGCTTTTGAATGAAATTAACAATGGCCTTGTGTGTTTCATTAGGAGGTGCAGCAATCATAGTACTCGTTAGGAGACCAAACAACGTTTGTAGAGTATCCTGGAGAAAACCAATGGACGATACGTCTGCCATAATTCGCCTAATGCTTCCGAAGGTTTCACCCTCCCCACCAACTTCTTGACCCATAGAGTACAAGAAATAATCAACTAGGGCAGTAATATGTCTGTTCTTAGCGATAAAATCAGAAACATAAGCGGCAGTCAGCAGATCTTCTATATTCTTTATTTGTCGCCTGTCACACCACCTGCGTAGGTTCTCCAAGTCTTCACGGCCTATTTTTCTCGCTCTATTCCACAGCTCCGGCAGCAACTGCTTGACCGTGGGGATGCCTGAGTAGGCAGAAGCTCCAGCACCTAGCAAGAAGGTAACCTTAGTGTCATTACTAACCCTTATGCCCCATACTTCTTTATCTATTACAGGTTCCTCTTCTACTGACATTATCGCTTGACTGATTTCCTTGATTATAGCCGGAGGGAACCTATCTGCGAATACCTCATACTTTCGCCATATCTCTACCCACCTCGGATCCAACGGTTCGTCCTCTGGTTTCCGTTGTAGAAACTCATGCATAATGCGGATGGCAAATGTAACAGGGGGGTATTGTTCCAATCTTGTCAATACATGTTGTTGTCGTGGAGAAATGTCTGCCATTTCATCACCTCCTAGTAGTGATTTTGCGGTTCCACCCTCATGGTTTACCGCTCGTTCGCCTCTAGCTGTTGATTATGGTCACAAACCGTTCCAGTCCCTCGTCGGCTCAGTGTTCCGATTGCACGGCGAATTCTTTACACCCTGTACCCCTTTGGACCTACAGTCCACGCCGGGCAACCAAGCGTCGCGCCGCCTTCGGCCATCGACCAGCCTCAGCCGCCGGTATCTTCGACACGTCGCCTCCTAGATATCATTCGAGGTCGACGACAGGATTCCTCCTACTATCTGGCAACTCATGGAGGAATTACCGGCGCCCGGTGCCGCATAAGGGGCAGTCGGGGTTGCGCTCTATCTTCACTTCCCGGAAGGACATGCAGAGGGCGTCGAAAAGAAGGAGCCTGCCGGCAAGGGGGCTGCCCGCCCCCAGGATGAGCTTTAGCGCCTCCGCCGCCTGAATGACGCCGATGACGCCGGGTGCCACGCCCATTACCCCGGCCTCGCGGGCGCCGGCCACCGCGCCGGCCGGTGGCGGAACCGGGAAGAGGCACCGGTAGCAGGGGCTCTGCCCGGGGAGGATGGTGGTCACCATGCCCTCCCAGCGCAGGACCCCGGCCTCAATCAGCGGCTTTCCGGCCGAATGGCAGGCGTCGTTCACCACGTAGCGGCTGGGAAGGTTGTCCACCGCGTCGATCACCAGATCGTAACTGGCGACGAGGGAAAGGGCATTGTCCGGAGAAAGGGTGAGCGGGTGAGGCTCAACCCTCACCTCGGGGTTGAGGGCTTCCACGGCCTCCTTCGCCGAGAGGGCCTTGGGCCGGCCGATCCGGCCGGTGGCGTGCAGAACCTGGCGCTGCAGGTTGGAAAGCTCTACCCGGTCGGCGTCCACCAGCCCCAGGGTGCCCACGCCGGCGGCCGCCAGGTAGAGCGCCGCCGGGGAGCCCAGGCCTCCGGCGCCTACGATCAATACCCTGGCCCGGCGCAGCTTTTCCTGGCCCGCCTCCCCTACCTCGGGCAGGACAAGCTGGCGCGAGTAGCGCGCCTGCTGCTCAGGAGTCAGTCCGGATGCTTTCACCCTTTCTCCCCTCATCCCGAGATTCGGACGGTAACGTACTCGCCGGTTCGACTAGACAATATTATACTATATGAAGGTGGGGCCGGGGGCGAACCGCGGCAGGCCCGCCGGCACCGGAGCCGGGGGCGGGACCGTCCCGACGGGCAAGAAGTCCGGCCGCCCCCGGTTCTAGATGATTATGCATATCAGGCCGCCGCTGCCCTCGTTGACTATGCGCTCCAGCGTCTCCCTGAGTTTGGCCTGGGCGTTTTCCGGCATGCGGTAGAGCTTGCTCTGGATTCCTTCCCGCACCAGCTGGCTCAACGGCTTGCCGAAGATGTTGGTCTGCCATATCTTCTGGGGATCGTCCTCGAATTCGTCCAGCATGTAGCGCACCAGTTCCTCGCACTGGCGCTCGGTGCCGATGAGGGGCGTGATCTCGGTGGTGATGTCGGCCCGGATCAGGTGGTAGCTGGGCGCGGTGGCCTTGAGCCTCACGCCGAAGCGCCCGCCCTGGCGGATAAGTTCGGGCTCGGAGAGTTCCATCTCGTCTACACCGGGGGTGACGATGCCGTAGCCGGTGTTGCGCACCTCGGCCAGACCCGCCGCCACCTTGTCGTACTCCCGCTTGGCCAGGGCCAACTCGCGCATCAGGCGCAGCAGTTCGTGCTCGCCGCGAATGCTCAACCCGCTTACTTCTTCCAGAATGCCGTGGAATACTCCGTCCTCCAGCGCCACTTCCACCGTGGCCACGCCGGTCCCCAGGTCCATGTGCTTCAAAGCCGCCCGGGCCACCTTCTCTTCCCGGCCGAGGTTTTCCACCAGGCGGTCAACGTCCCGCAGGCGCCGCACCTGATCCACTTCCCGGGCCACCGCCTCCTCCAGCCGGCGCCGCAGCCAGTGTTCCGGTTCCAGCTCCTGCACCCACAGAGGCAGGTTCACGTTGACTTCTACCACCGGGAACTCGTAGAGCACCTGCTCCAGGATGTTTAGCAGGTCGGACTCGCCCAGGTTGAGGCAGTCCACCGGGATAACCGGCACCCCGTACTGCTGCTCCAGCTCCTGAGCCAGGCTCACGGTTTCCGCCGCCAGCGGGTGGGCGGAGTTGAGCAGGACCAGGAAGGGCTTCTCCAGCTCCTTCAGCTCCCACACCACCCGCTCCTCGGCAGAGACGTAATTCTCCCGGGGAATGTCGGTCACGCTGCCGTCGGTGGTTACCACCACCCCGATGGTCGAGTGATCGGCGATCACCTTGCGGGTGCCCAGCTCCGCCGCCTGCTGGAAGGGAATGTCCTCGTCAAACCACGGGGTTCGTACCATGCGCGGACCGGTTTCGGTCTCGTATCCCAGCGCTCCCTCCACCGTGTACCCCACGCAGTCTACCATTCGCACGCGCATCGGTACGCCTTCGCGAACCGTGATCTCTACCGCCTCGTCGGGAATGAACTTGGGTTCGGTGGTCATAATGGTGCGACCGGCGCCGCTCTGCGGCAATTCGTCCTTGGCCCGGTCGCGCTCGTTGGGGTTTCTGATGTTGGGAAGAACCAGAAGCTCCATAAAACGCTTGATGAAGGTAGACTTGCCCGTACGTACCGGCCCCACTACGCCTACGTAAATGTCGCCGCCCGTACGCTCGGCGATGTCCCGGAAAATATCGTGCTGTTCCACCCTTCTCCCCCCTGGCCGTGTGGCCCGCCGGCCCCACCGACTGTTCCTGGATTTGGCACGCCTGGACACTATATTTATATGAGCCGGCAGGAACAATATTACCGGCCGCCGGGGAAGAAGGGAGCCAAATCCTCCACTTCGCGAGTCTTGCTGCGCAGCATCAGGCGGGCCACGCCTTCCTGCGGGAGGCAGCCTTCAAAGAGCACCCGGTAGACCTCGCGGGCGATGGGCATCTCCACCCCGTGGGCCTGGGCCAGCTCGCAGGCGGCGCGGGTGGTGCGCACGCCTTCCACCACCATACCTACCTGGCGCAGGGTCTGCTCCAGGGTGTGGCCCCGACCCAACAGCAGGCCGGCCTGGCGGTTGCGACTGTGCGGGCTGGTGCAGGTGACCACCAGATCGCCCAACCCGGCCAGGCCGGCGAAGGTAAGGGGGCTGGCCCCCAGGCGCACGCCCAGCCGGGTGATCTCGGCCAGGCCGCGGGTGATGAGCGCCGCCCGGGTGTTGTCCCCGAAGCCCAGCCCGTCGGCCATACCGGAGGCCAGGGCGATCACGTTCTTGAGCGCCCCGCCCAGCTCTACCCCCACCAGGTCGGGATTGGTGTATACCCGTAGATGGTGGGTCACGAAAAGGTCCTGCACGGCTTCGGCAGTACCCGGGTCGGCCGAGGCTACCACCACCGTGGTGGGAAAGTGCCGGCTCACCTCCTCCGCGTGGCTGGGCCCGGAAAGCACGGCCACGCGGGCCGAAGCATCCCCGCCCAGTTCCTGCGCTATTACCTGCGAGAGCCGGAGCCGGGTGCCCTCTTCCAGCCCCTTGGCGGTGTTGACCAGCAGCGCAGGCGCGGGCAGGTACGGCCGCGCCCGGCGGACGGTCTCGCGCACGGCGTGCGAAGGGACGCTGAGCACTACCACATCCGCGCTATGTAATGCCTCCTCCAGGTCGGCGGTAACCAGCACCTCAAAGGGGATCACGATTCCGGGGAGATAGGCCAGGTTCTCCCGGCGCCAGCGCAGTTCCTCGGCCGCCTCGCGGCGCCTGGCCCACAGTGCCACCCGAAACCCCTTCTCCGCCAGCAGCACCGCCAGGGTGGTACCCCAGCTGCCCGCCCCCAGGACCGCCACACATTCGCCCACGTTTCTCCCTCCCCGCCGGCGCTAGCGTCCGCTTCTGCCTGATCCCACCCTGAACTCCGTACCCTGGCGCAGCCTCCGCAGGTTCGGCCGGTGCTGCAGGACGATAAGCGCGGCCACGGCCGCTCCCAACAGGACGTAGGCTGCCGGCTGCCCGTAAAGGAGCATGAATACGGGGGTGGAGAGCCCGGCCACTATGGAGCCTACGGAAACGTAGCGCGTGGCCAGGACCGTGACCGCCCAGACCGCCACCGCGGAAACCGCCACCCAGGGAGCCAGGGCCAGCACGGCCCCGGCGCTGGTAGCCACGCCGCGGCCTCCCCGGCCCCCGAGAAAGATCGACCAGTTGTGGCCGGCCACCGCCGCCAGCCCGCCCAGGGCGGCCAGGACCGGGCCGCCCACGGCGTGGCCCAACCAGGCGGCTATCGCCCCCTTGGCCACGTCTCCCAGCAGCACGGCCAGGCCGGCGGCCGTGCCCAACACCCGGATCACGTTGGTCATGCCGATGTTTCCGCTCCCGTGCTGCCGCACGTCCACACCCTTGAGCCGTCCCGTCCAGTACCCCACGGGGATGGACCCCAGAAGGTAGCACGCGACCAGTACCAGTACGTAAGAAGACAAGGTCCTCCCTCCTTAGACCGAGCCCTTTTCCCTCACCAGTATCCTCAGCGGCGTGCCTTCAAAGTCGTAGGCTTCGCGTAGGCGCCCTTCCAGGTGCCGTAGATAGGCGGAAGTAAAGCACTCGCTGCGGGCAACGAAAAGCACGAAGGTCGGCGGATGCACACCCGCCTGGGCGGCGTAGAAGAGTTTGGCCGGCTTGCGGCTCTTCTGCGGCGGCGGGGTTAGGGCTACTGCCTCGGTGAAGAAGCGGTTTACCTCGGCGGTAGGAAGGCGCCGGGCAGAAGCGGCAAACACCGCCCGCACCCTGGGCAGGATCTCCGCTACCCGGCGGCGAGTCAGGGCAGAAACGTACAGTTGCGGCGCCCAGGCCACGAAGGCCAGCTCCCGTTCCAGGAGGGCGGGGTACGCCCGGCGCGCTCCCGCGTCCAGCAGGTCCCACTTGTTGACCACCACCAGCAGGGCCTTGCGGGCCTCGGCGACCCGCGCCGCCAGACGCTTGTCCTGAGAGGTTACGCCCACAGGGGCCTCGAGCACCAGGACCACCACCTGGGCCCGTTCCACCGCCCGCAGCGCCCGGCGTACCCCGTAGTACTCGGTGGGAGTATCGATGCGGGACCGGCGCCGGATGCCGGCCGTGTCCACCAGGACGAACCTCTGCCCCTCGTGCACCAGCTCGACGTCCACCGCATCCCGGGTGGTGCCCGGCACCTCGCTGACCACCACCCTTTCCGCTCCCAGCAGCCGGTTGACCAGCGAGGATTTGCCCACGTTGGGCCGGCCCACTATGGCCACCCGAATGGCCTCGGCCTTCTCCTCCTCCGCCCCTCCGCCTATTTCCTGCAGCACCCGGTCCAGCAGGTCCCCGGTTCCCCTGCCGTGCAGGGCGGACACGGGAAAGGGCTCGCCCAGCCCCAGGCGAAAGAAGTCCCATGCCCGGCCTTCCGCCTCCGGGCCGTCCACCTTGTTGACCACCAGGATCACCGGCCGGTCCTGGCGCCGGAGCCAGTCGGCCACCTCTTCGTCCTCGGCGGTTATGCCCTGCCGCCCGTCCACCACGAAGAGCAACAGGTCCGCGTCCCGGACTGCCTGCTGCACCTGCCTCTCTACCTGTTCCTCCAGGCGGCCGTCCGGATAGCCCAGCCCGCCGGTATCCACCAGCAGGAAGTATTTCCCCCTCCACTCCACCTCTTCCTGGAGCCTGTCCCGGGTGATGCCGGGGCGGTCTTCCACAATGGCCACCTGCCGGCCCACCAGCCGGTTGAAGAGGGTGGACTTCCCCACGTTGGCCCGCCCCACTATGGCCACTACCGGTCTTCCCATGCCACCACCTCGAGCTGACGGAGCAGGGCTCCGGCCCTGGGTTCCACCGCTACTACCTCAACGCCAAGCTCCCGCTGCAGATCTTCCAGCCGATAACCGTCCAGGAACAGGCTCCCCTCCCGCAGGGCAACCCGGGGCAGAAACACCACCGTCCCTTCGCGGCGAAGCCGCGAGCGCAAGGGCGCCAGGGCCCGAACGACGTCCCCGCCGGTGAGCAGCCCGGCTGCGGAAACCGACGGGCCGAAGAAGCGGTTGGTGACGGGCAGGAGCTCGATCCTAAGGCCCGGCCGGCGCCGCCGCAGGCCGGCCAACAACGGAAGCCAGACGGCGGCCGCGGCCCGGCCGGTAACCAGCATCACCGGCCGCCCGCGCTCGGGACGGTAGGAGAGCTGCCGCAGCTCTTCCTCCCACTCGGCCCGGAAGTCGGCCACCAGGCCCACCCCGTTCTCGAGCTGGGGAAAGCCCTCGTATTCCTCGGCCGGGGGAAAGGGCCACCCGCTCAGGTGGTAGAACTCGTCGGCGGCGAACACCAGCCGGCTGCCCAGGCGGCGCAAAAACTCGTGCTGCCGCCTGTGTACCTGGTTCAGCACCGCCACGGCCGAGGCGGCGTCGAAGGGGACGAGCGGAAAGAGCCGCTGCCGGTAGCGGGTAAGGCCCACCGGCACCACCGCCACCGATCTGACCTGGGGCCACAACGAGGCCAGAAAGCGCAGGGTTTCTTCCAGGAAGGCGGCGTCGTTCAGGTGGCGGCAGAGCACCACCTGGCAGTGAAGCTCGATCCCCGCCCGGGCCAGCCGCAGCAGGGGCGGACGGACGTCGGCCCGCTCCGCTTCGGCCAGGCCCAGCAAGAGGGCCCGCCGGACCGGGTCAACCGTGTGCACGGAAACGTAGAGCGGGCTCGGTCTTAAGGCCAGGAGGCGCCGCCAGTCGCGGTCGGTCAGGTTGGTCAGGGTAACGAAATTACCGTACAGGACCGAGTAGCGGTAGTCGTCGTCCTTGACGTAGAGCGAGGGCCGCAGGCCGGCAGGGAGCTGGTCCACATAACAAAAAAGGCAGCGGTTGCGGCAGCGCCGCAGGCCGTCGAAGCTGTCGACCGAGAAAACCAGACCGAGATCCTCGTCCCAGTCCTTGCGCACCGTTACTTCCCGGTGGCCCCAGGGTCCCTCGACCTCCAGCACCGGGTCCGGTTCGGCCGCCGCCCAGCGGTAGTCCAGCAGATCGCGCAGGGGCTGCCCGTTGATCGCCAGCAGCCGCTCCCCCGCCCGCACCCCGGCCCTGGCCGCCGGGCTGCCCGGCTCCACCTTTTCCACCAGGCCTCCTCTTGCCGCCACCCCCGGGCTTCACCTCCGCTCGCTGGCCCCATTATCCCCCATTGCCGGAGGAGCGTCAAGGTAGTGCGGGACCGGCGCGCCCGTCCGCGCTTCGGGTGCCCGGCGGGAACGAAACCGCCGCCGGCGCGCACGGTCCGGGCTTCCCGGCCGGGCCGGTCGTACTAGTGACGCACTATCACGTACACCCCGTTCTCCAGGTCGTGAACCATCCCGTCCAGGATGCGGCTCAGGGCCAGGGCCATTCGGTTCTGCTCCCCGGCATCCGGCGCCACGAAAACCGGCGCGCCGCCTGCCGCTACCCGGTGCCGCTGGGCCTCCAGCACCACTACGGCCAATATGCGCTCTTCGGCCATGCGTCCCACCTTCTGCCGCGCGGGGGCGGGGCCTGCCCGGGCGGGCAAGACCGCTCCTCCCCCACCCTCCGTTCCCCTAGTCCTGTGCCAGGCGGCCGGCGGCGGTGGCGAGGGGCCGGCGCTTGGCGCTTTCCAGCACCGGTACCCGCTTGACCGCCTCGATGAGGGCGGGAAGATCCGGCTCGGCCGGCAGGATAAACAGGGCGATCTCGCCCGTGTCCACGTTCTTGCGCGCCAGCGGGGCCCAGTCCGGTTCCCCTATCTCCCGCTTGGTGCCGATCAGTGCGGCCGCAGTATGAACGATGGCCTGGCGCTGTCCCCGGTTGTGCAGGGTGGCGCGGGCGTTATCATTCTTCGGTTTGATTGCCACCGCCAGTCCCTCGCGCAGGAGCTTCTCCCTCGCCTGGGGCAGGCCCACGTTCATCATCACCACTTCGCCCACCTTGAGGAAGGCGCCGTCGAACCAGGCCCGGGCCGGTACCACCTCGGCGATGTCCCCCACCATCTCCCCGCGCATGAAGAAGCGGACGGCCACGGCCGTGGCCGCGGCAGCCCCCGCCAGGCCTGCCGGCCAGCCCCAGAGTCCGGTAAGGCTGCTGGAGACCAGGGCCACCAGCATGGCCAGGTAGTTGCGGGCCTCGAAGGTGCGGGCGATGCCTTCGATGTAGTCCGCGCCCCGGGGCACCAGTTCTTCTTCCTCCAGCTTCTCCAGCATCCTCCTCTCCATGTCCCGGATCTGCCGGAACTCCTGGGCGGCCAGGGCCAGGAAGGTGACGGCGGTGAACTCCCGGGCCTCGAGCGCCGGGACGGCTACCGCTCCAAGGAAGGCGGCGATAAAACCCAGGGAAAGGTGGGTGACGTGCCCGTGCGGATAGGTGGGGTATTGCCGGTAGTCGCTGCGCAGCATTAGGAAACGGGCCGCGGTCCCGGCCGCGGTCCCGAGGATGATGGCCGTGCCGTAATCCATGTCAGTCCTTCTGGTAGTCCGCGCGCTGCCGGTTGGGATCGGTTTCGGCCCCCCGGGTCTCACCTTCCGCCTTTTGGCCCGTCAGGGGCTTGGCCGCCGGCCGCTCCCTCAGACGCCAGTAGAAGCGCCAGCGCCGGGGCCGGCCGCCGAGCCTGCCCCACTCCCGGGCCAGGAACTCCCGCATGCGCTCCTTCATGCCGGCCAGGCTGCCGGTGCTGAGGTAGAGGTAGCCGGCCACCGAAGCCACCAGGGCGATCACCACCCAGAGCACCGACACCCAGTCGGCACCCGCCCCCATCGCACCCGGAGCCAGGGGGGAAGGCGCCACAGCAATTCCCAGCACCCGGGGCAGAGCCTCGGCGAGCAGGGCGGCGCCCCGCTGGGCCCGCTCCCGGCTGTTGGTGTAGGTTCCCACTTCGACCAGCAGCGAGTGCGGGGAAAGGTCCTGGTTGTAGTTCCCGTGGGCCAGGAATATCCCCCGCACCAGTCCCGGATAGCGCTCGTCCAGATAGGCCTTGACCCGTTTGGCAAAATCGAGGTTGGCGCCCATATTCTGGTTCTGCCGCCCTACCACCAGCCTTATCCTCGCCACCGGCTCGCCGGCTACCTGCGCCTGGTAGGTGTCGGCGTTGGGAATGCCGTCCCGGTGGAGGTCAACGATGGCCGCCGGTCCCTTTTCCGCCAGGCGGAAGGCGGTGCGCCGGGACCGCCGGTACGCGTCCGCATCGTGGGGCTCGTGGGGCTGCTTGTTGTACTCCACCTGCACGCCCAGGGTGCGGAGCTTCTCGGCGAAGACCTCCCCCACCCTGTAGATGCCTCCGTCCCCCGGGCGGCTGCTGGCGCCGTCGGTGGGAAGATAAGACTCGTCGCTGTGGGTATGGTATACCGCCACCAGGTTGCGGCCCCCGCCCTGTACTGCCAGCACCCCCTCGCCGGAGCCGGCCGCGGTGGGCGGTCGCCACTGCAGGCGCTCCTTGCCCACCAGTTCGGCGTAGGCGGTGTCTCCCGATACCCGCACCACCCGGTAGCGGTAGTTGTCGGAAGTGATCAGCTCGTCTCCGGCGTGTACCACCCTCGCCGTCTGGTCGATCACCCGGCCGTGCGCGTCCACGATGGTAAAGTAGGTGCCGTCGGTGCGCTCGTCCGCTTCCCCGGCGGCTGCGGCGATGGGGCCTGCGGCCGTCCCGGCCGGGCCTGTGGTAGACGTCAAGACCAGGAGCAGTGCCAGGCAGACCAGAGGTACGGTCCTACTCACCGTTCCTCGCCTCCCGGTTCCGGCTTGCGGGCCGGGCCGGCAGGGCGAAACCGCGGGGGCCGCAGGGCGGCCAGGAGGCTTCGCGGCCTGCCGGCGGTTGCCACTCCGCCCTGGAGCCTCTCCCGCAACTCACCCACCACTTCGGCCAGGAGTACGGCCACCACGCCGGAGAGCACCATCACGTCGAAGACCCCCGCGCCGCCCAGGGCTACCGCTCCCGGCAGGCCGGTTGCGGTCAGCCGGATCCAGTCGGCGATATCCAGGATGAGTACCCCCAGCACGGCGGCGATAAAGGCGGTTCGACGGGAGCGGCCTACAATGTAGGCCACGCCGCCGGCCACCAAGGGATAGGCGAGCAGGGGGTCTAGCACGTCGGCTCCCCGCTGCCAGGGGTCGCCCCGGCCCAGCACGCTGTTGAGCACGAAGACTGCCCCGGCGGTGGCGGCGATGGCCAGCAGCGCGCGCCCCCATTCCCGGGCCGAGCCGGCCCGCACCAGGACGTAAACCGCCAGCGCCACGGGGATCAGGGCCCCGCCCACGTTCAGGGATACGTCTATGGGGCCTCGCAGGAGGGGAATATCGATAAAGCTGCCTACCGCCATGGCCGCCACCACCGCCAGGGCGGCACTGTCTCCCAGGTAGAGACGGTCCAGAACCCGGTGGGCAAAACCGAAGTAGATGAGGGCGGCAATTATGACCAGGACTACCATTCCCAGAGGGAAGCCGGGCATAGAAACCCCTCCTACCGCAGTATCCCCGAGCATTCTAAGCTTCCCCCGGAGGAATGAGTATTATGCAGCTCTTAGCGGCGGGCGTAACGGGAAGTGTCTATTCCCCGAAGTCTCAGCCAGTCCTCGGTGGCGCCGGTTATCACCAGCGGGCGGCGCCGCAGTTCGACGGGAGTGCGCGCGCCCACCAGGGTCATCACGTCTTTCAGCTCCTCCTCCCAGGCCCTTATGAGGGACACCACCTGCTCTGCCGAACCCTCCCGGAGCCTGCGCAGGAAAGGTCCGGCCGCCCCCGCCATTTCCGCGCCCAGGGCCAGGGCCCGGGCCAGGTCGGTGCCGGAGCGGATACCGCCGGAAGCGATTACCTTGAGCGGCACGCCGCTCTCCAGAACCTCCACCAGCGAGGCGACCGCCGGTATCCCCCACCCGGCCGAAGACGACCCGGAATCGCCCCGCCGGCGCCTTTCTATACTGAGGAAATCCGTTCCTCCCCGGCCGCCGGTGTCCACCCAGCGGACCCCAAGCGCGTAGAGGTGGATGACCGCCTCCCGGGATAGACCGAAGCCCACCTCCTTGACGATAACCGGCACCCGGACCGACGCCACCACCCGGGCTATACTGTCCGCCAGGCCCCGGAAGGAGCGCTCCCCCTCCGCCATGGCCAGTTCCTGGGCGGCGTTGAGATGCAGCTGCAGGCCGTCGGCCTCTATCATCTCGCAGGCCCTCCGGGCCTCCTCCGGCGTGGCCCGGGCGCTCAGGTTGGCCAACAACACTCCCCGGGGGTTCTTGCGGCGGGCTACGGCATAGCTGGCCGCCCACCGCGGGTCCTCCAGGGCGGCGTGCTGGGAGCCTACGGCCATGGCCACCCCGGTTTCCCGGGCCACCTCGGCCAGAGCGGCGTTGATTTCCAGGCTTGCCTCCGAGCCCCCGGTCATGGCGTTAATGAGAAGGGGAAGCCGCAAGGGCTTCCCCCACAGGTCGTAAACCGTACTGATCTCCGCCCGGTCCAGCTCGGGAAGGGAGAGGTTAACGAATTGGACCTCCTCCCATCCCGCTTCCCGGCCGTCCCCCTCCAGTTCGAGTGCCAGGCGTATATGGTCCAGCTTTCTCTTTTCCCGGAGGTTCATTTACCGCCTTTCCTCAAAGAGGTTGCCGACCAATTCGCCGATGGTTACTCCGCCGCTGTCGTTTTCCGTTTCCTGACGCGCCGCCGGCTGACGGGCACCCGTCTCCCGCTGGGCCTGCTTGAGGCTGAGGCTCATGCGCTGGGCGGTCTGGTCCACCGACAGCACCTTCACCGGGATGATGTCTCCCACCTTGACCACTTCTTCGGGCCTCTCCACCCGCCGGTCGGCGAGCTGGGAAATGTGCACCAGGCCTTCGATCCCCGGCTCTACTTCCACGAAGGCGCCGAAAGAGGTAAGCCGGAGGACCTTGCCGTTAACTATGCTGCCCGCCGGATAGCGCTCTGCCGCCGTGTCCCAGGGGTTGGGCTGGAGCTGCTTGAGGCCCAGGGAGACCCGCTCCCGCTCGCGGTCCACCCCCAGCACCTTGACTTCCAGTTCCTGGCCCTCCTGGAGCACGTCCCGGGGATGCTCCACCCGTCCCCAGGAAATCTCGGATACGTGCAACAGGCCGTCCACGCCGCCCAGGTCCACGAAGGCGCCGAAGTTGGTAAGCCGGCGCACCACGCCCTTTCTCACCTGACCCTCGGCCAGCGAGGCCCAGGTTTCGGCCCGCTGCTTCTGGTACTCCTCTTCCAGCACCGCCTTCTGGGATAGCACCACCTTGTTCTTTCCCCGATCCAGCTCTATTACCTTAAGTCGGAGCGTCTTGCCCACCAGGCCGTTCAGATCCTCCACATAGCCCCGGCCCACCAGCGAGGCCGGCACAAAGCCCCGTACCCCGAGGTCTACCAGGAGACCGCCCTTCACCACTTCCGAGGCCTGGGCTTCGATCACCCCGCCGCTTTCGTAGGCCTCTTCCAAGCGTTCCCAGGCCCGCTTGCGGTCCGCCCGGCGTTTGGAGAGAATGGGGTGCCCCTCCTCGTTCTCCGGCCGGATCACGTAGACTTCGAGCTCGTCGCCCACCTTGACCACTTCCTCCGGCCGCTCTATCCGCCGGTAGGAAAGCTCGGAAAGAGGAATAATGCCCTCGGACTTGGCACCTACGTCTACCAGTACCTCGCCGTTATTTATCTGCACGACCGTGCCCCGGATAATGTCACCGCGGCGGAAAGTAAAGGAAGACACCATGGCCTCTTCCAGGCCCAGGTTCTCCCCGTCTGCCTCCGCCGCCCGGGAGCCGGCGCCGACATCTTCCTCTGATTGCGCGCACTGCGCCTCCGAACCTGGACTCTCTTCGGACTCCGCAGCCCGGGCCTCCGGCTCGGCCGCCTCTGCCCCGCCGGCCTCCACCGGCCGGTCTTCCCCGGGCTTACCCGCCTCCCCCTGTGGTTCCGGTGGCGCCTCAGCGCTAGCCGCCTCCGCAGGTAGGTTTTGCTGCTCCTTGTTCTCCTCGATCTCCCACATCTTGCGCACAACCTCCTCGATAATCCAGTCTGGGGTTGAAGCACCGGCCGTTACCCCAACCCGGGAAGCGCGAGCTAACCACTGAGGACACAGATCGCGGGCTTCCTCCACCCGGTAGGTGGGCTTGCCGGAAGCACGGCAGATTTCCACCAGTCGCGCGGTGTTGGCACTGTCGGCGCTGCCGACCACCACCAATACCTCCGCCTCCTGGGCCAGCCTCCGGGTCGCCTCCTGCCGCTCGCGGGTAGCCTGGCAAACGGTCTCCTCCGCAACTACCTCGGTCGCCTTCCTGTGCAGTACCTCTACTACCTGCCGGAAACGCTCAACCGGTTGGGTAGTTTGCGCCACAACCCCTACTTTCTGCATGGGAGGCAGGCCTTCCGCCTCCGCCACGCTCGCCAGCACTATGGTATCGGGACCGGACCACCCGACTATACCCTTGACCTCCGGATGATCTCTCTCCCCTACCACCACTACCCGGTATCCCTGCTCCGCCAGGGACCGGGCGCGCTCCTGAACCCGCCGCACCAGCGGGCAAGTGCAGTCGACTACTTCCAGGCCGCGAGATTGAAGCTCGGCCAGGTCCGCCGGGGAGATCCCGTGGGCACGGATGACCACCCGGCCGCTCCGGATCTGCGCCGGATCTTCCAACGGCTCCAGCCCCTTTTCCCGAAGCCAGTCCACGGCCTGGCGGTTGTGGATCAGCGGCCCCAGCGAATACAGGGGGCCTTTCTCCTTCTCCAGTTCGGCTTCAACCAGCCGAATGGCCCGCCGCACACCCGGGCAAAACCCGGCATGGGGAGCCACTCTAACCTCCAATGTCGACCGCCTCTTCTCCGCCTCCCGCGAAATACACGGGTTCAAGCATTATTATCATTCGTCTCCGCACTATGAAATCCTGCCACGGGGAAAAAATTCGCCTCCCCGTGTCGCAACAACTCGGCTACCGCCCGCTGGGCGAGCAGAGAATACCGGTCTGCCTCTGCCCCCCTGGCCAGGAGCACCCCCGGGTCGGGCCGGATGGGCGACCCGATGCGCACCTGAAAGCGGTGAAATACCCCGCCGCGCCCCAGGATACGGTTGGTATCTATGAGGGCGACCGGCACCAGCGGCGCCTGGGTGCGCAGGGCCAGCAGCGCCGCCCCACGCTGGAACTCCTGCAGGCGCCCCTCCCGAGCTCGCCCCCCCTCCGGGAAAACCCCTACCACCTTACCCTGCCGCAGCAGACGCAGGGCATGGCGCATGGCCGCCAGGTCTACCTCCCCTCTCCGCACGGGAAAGGCGCCGAGACCCCGCAGCACCAGGCCTGCCACCGGGATGCGGAACAGCTCTTCTTTGGCCATAAAATATACGCGGCGGGGTAATGCTACTCCCACCGCGACCGGATCCCAAAGGCTTATGTGGTTACATACTACCACTACCGGCCCGCGCTGCGGCAGGTTCTCCCTTCCGGTAACCCGCCAGCGGCAGAAAACCGTAAAGAAGATCCAGAAGATGACCTTACCTATCCAATATAGCACCGGTTGCTCCCGTCTCTCCCCGGATTACCGCCAAAACCCGCGCCAGGACCTGATCCGCATCCAGGTCGGTGGTATCGATGCAGACTGCGTCCGGCGCCATTGCCAGGGGCGCCACCGCCCTCTGGCTGTCCAGGCGGTCCCTTAACGCAACCTGTTCCCGCACCTCGTCCAGGCTTACCGCCCGGCCCTGGTCGAGCATCTCCCGCCAGCGCCGGCGGCAACGCTCCTCAAAGGAGGCGGTAACGAAGAACTTGTGTTCGGCTTCCGGCAGTACCACCGTGCCTATATCGCGGCCGTCCATTACTACCGGATGCTTCTTCGCTATGCGGCGCTGCAGTTCGGTAAGGCGCGCCCGGACTCCCGGCACCCTCGCCACCAGGGACACCCCGGCATTTATCTCCGGCTCCCGCAGGTGGGCGGTCACGTCCTGGCCGTCCAGGATCACCCGCGGCCCCTCGGCGTCGGGAACCAGCTCCATGTTAGTGCTCTCGGCCAAGGAAGTCAAGGCCCCTTCGTGTTCCAGGTCCACCCCCAGCTGCAAGGCCTTGTAGGTAAGGGCCCGGTACATGGCGCCCGTATCCACGTACAGGTATCCCAACCGGTGGGCCAGGCGCCGCGCCAGGGTGCTCTTGCCCGCCCCCGCCGGGCCGTCGATGGCTATCCTTGGCGGCAATACGCTTCACCTCCGGAAAGTCGGGCCAGCTCCCGGGCGAAATCCGGGAAGGAAACGGCTATGCAGTCCGCCTCGCGTATGACGGTCTCGCCCTCGGCCACCAGTCCGGCCACGGCTACGGCCATGGCCACGCGGTGATCACCGTGGCTGTCGCAAACCGTCCCGTGCAGGCGGGTGGGTCCCCGGATAATAAGTCCATCCGGCGTGGCCTTGACGTCCGCGCCCAGGCGGGAGAGCTCCCGCGCCATGGCCTCCAACCGGTTGGATTCCTTCACCGCCAGCTCGGCCGCATCCCGGATCACGGTCACGCCCTCGGCCTGGGTTGCGGCCACGGCCAGAATGGGCACCTCGTCGATCAGGCGGGGGATGAGCGTGCCGCCCACCTCTACCGCTCTAAGACCGCACGCACGCACCTCCAGGTCGGCCACCGGTTCTTCTCCCAATTGGCGGACGGAATCAACCTTGATCTCGGCCCCCATCTCCAGCAGCACGTCCAGCAGTCCGGTCCGGGTGGGATTGATGCCCACACCGGTCAGGTATACCCGGCTGCCCGGAACCAAGAGTCCGGCCACCGTAAAGAAGGCGGCGGCGGAGAAATCTCCCGGCACCTCCACCTCCCGGCCTTGCAGCCTCGCCGGGCCCTTCACCCGTACCCAGGCTTCCTCGCGTGTTATTTCCGCCCCAAACGAAGTCAGCAGGCGCTCGGTATGATCGCGGCTGGGCGAGGGCTCCCACACCGAGGTGACCCCGCCCGCCTTAAGACCGGCCAGGAGCAGGGCCGACTTCAGCTGGGCGCTGGCCACGGGCAGACGGTACTCCAGGGGCCTAAGCTCCCGATTCCCCAGAATGCTGAGCGGGGCCAGCCGCCCCCCCTCCCGGCCCCAGATTCGCGCGCCCATAAGGGTGAGCGGCTCCACCACCCGGCCCATGGGCCGGCGGCGCAGCGACCGGTCGCCGGTAAGCACCGCGTAGAAGGGGCATCCGGCCAGCACACCCAGCAGCAGGCGTATGGTGGTGCCGGAATTACCGGCATCCAGAACGTCCTCGGGCTCCGCAAGCCCTGCTTTGCCCGCACCCGCCACCCGCACGGTGGTGGGCCCTTCCTGCCTGATCTCAACCCCCAGGGACTGAAGGCAGGAGGCGGTACTCAGGCAGTCGCGGGCGGGCAAGAATCCCCGGACCAGGGTCTCTCCCTCGGCGAGGGCTCCCAAAATAAGGGCCCGGTGGGATACGGATTTATCCCCGGGCACCCGAACCGTCCCGTGCAATCCCAAACACTTGGCCACCTTGAGATCCATGTCCCGTCCGCTCCCCTATTCCCTAGCGGCGCCGGCAGCGCACTCCCGCCGACCGCAGAATTTCCAGGGCCTGGAGTGCCTCGCTTTCCCGGACGAACCCCAGGCGGATGGAGCCGGCCTCCCCCTCCCGAACGCCCATTATTTCGATGTCCGCAATGTTTATCCCTGCCTGTCCGAGCATCCCGGTTACCAGCGCCAGTGAACCCGGCCGGTCGGGGATGGTAACCACCACCTCTTCCAGGCCGGGAAGGTAGGGCCGCAACCCCGAGGGCAACCGGCGCCGGCCCTCGCGGGCCCGGCACAGCCTTTCCTCCAGAGCGGCCTCGCGGCCCTCGGCCAGGACCGCCGCCAGTTCCTCCAGGCAGCAGCGGAAGCGTTCCAGCACGAGCAACACCTTCTCCCGGTTGCCGGCCAGGATTTCTCTCCACAGGCCCGGGTCACTGGCCGCCACCCGGGTAGTATCCCGAAAACCCCTCCCGGCAAGCTTTACCGCCGCCTCGTTCCCGTTAAGGGATTCCACCAGGGCCACGGCCGCCAGGTAGGGCAGGTGGCTGGCCAGGGCCACGCACAGGTCGTGCTCGCCGGGACTGAGGGTGAGGGGATGGGCTCCCAGCGTGCGCACCAGCCAGGTGACCCGCTCCTCTGCCCGGGGAGTGGTGCGGGCGGTAGGGGTCAGGGCCCAGACCGCGTTCTCGAAAAGGTAGGGATCGGCCGCCCCGATGCCCGCGCGCTCCGAACCGGCCATGGGGTGACCGCCGAGATAGGCCACGCCGGGAGGCAGGGACTCCTCCACCTCCCGGCACACCCTCTGCTTGGTGCTGGCCACGTCGGTTACCACCGCGCCCGGAACCAGGTAGGGTGCGAGATCGCGTGCCACCCGTCCCATCCGGCCGGGAGGGATGGCCAGGATCACCAGCTCGGCTCCGGCCACGCCCTCCGCCACCTCGGTGGTAGCGCGGTGCACGGCCTCCTGCTGCCGGGCCCGGGCTACCACCTCGGGATCCACGTCAACACCCACAACCTCCGGGCCCCGGTGCCGCTGTACCAGGGCCATACCGATGGACCCGCCGATGAGGCCCAGCCCCACCAGACACACGCGCCGCGGTTCCTGCAACTCGCTCCTCCTTTGCCACACCTCACCGCCTCAGCAGGCGGGCCTAGGCGGTACAGACGGCAGCCTGCTCCACGCTCCTGCCCACCGCCGCCGCCACTGCGGCCAGCCTGCGCATGAGGCGGGCGAACTCCTCCGGCCTCAGCGACTGCGGCCCGTCGGACAAGGCCTCCGCCGGATTGGGGTGCACTTCCACCATGATGCCGTCCGCCCCCGCCGCTACCGCCGCCAGGGCCATGGGCGCCACCAACTCGCTCTTGCCCGTACCGTGGCTGGGGTCCACCACTACCGGCAGGTGGGTAAGGCGCTTGGCCAGGGCTACGGCGCTCAAATCCAGGGTATTGCGGGTGGCGTTTTCAAAGGTGCGTATGCCGCGCTCGCAAAGGATTACCTGGTGGTTGCCGGCGGCCATCACGTACTCCGCCGCCAGAATCCACTCCTCCACGGTGGCCGACAGGCCGCGCTTGAGCAGCACGGGCTTATTGGCCGAGCCCAGCTCCCGCAGGAGATTGAAGTTCTGCATGTTTCTGGCCCCCACCTGCAGCACGTCCGCGTACTCGGCCACCAGGGGAACGGCGCGGGGGTCCATGACCTCGGTTACCACCGGCAGCCCGGTGGCGGCGCGCACCTGGGCCAGGAGCTTGAGGCCCTCCTCTCCCAGGCCCTGAAAGCTGTAAGGAGTGGTGCGGGGCTTGAAGGCGCCGCCGCGCAGCATGGTGGCTCCGGAGGCCTTGACCGCCTCCGCCGTGGCCAGGAGCTGGTCGAAGCCCTCAACCGCGCACGGGCCGGCTATAACCTGCACGGCCCGCCCTCCCACTTCTACTCCGTTGCGCACCCGTACTACCGTGTCCTCCGGCTTGAACTCCCTGGCCGCAAGCTTATAAGGACGCAAGATGGGCACCACTTTCTCCACGCCCTCCATGGCCTCCAGGGTCTCCGGGCCGAGGCGGCCTTTGTCCCCGACCGCACCGATCACCGTACGGCTTACACCCTGAGAAACGTGCACGACGAAACCCTCGCTTTCCAGCCGCCGGGTAACCCGCCGCAACTGTTCCTCGGTAGCGTCGTGGCGCATGACGATAATCACCCTACCGCCCTCCTTTTGGCCGCGGTTTTGGGAGCAGAGAGGCGTGCCGTGAAGCTGCGCGAATCAAAAAGGCCCCCCGGGGAGGCCAATGCGCAAGGACCGGTGCCAACCTCCCTACCGTGCTCCCATCCTACCCTCGACTGCTTTTGCCAAGTATATTACCATAACCTAGCGATTGCTACAAGAAGCCCCGCTATTCCCTTCCGCCTGCCTCCGGTTGCCAGCCGGCGATCAACTCGATTATCTGCCGGTGCCGGCAGTGTTCCCGGAAGTCGCGCCGGGCCTCCTCCAGCCCCTGCCGGTCTTCTGGACGGAGCTTGCGCCCGGCAAAACGCAAGAGGTCCGCGACCACGTAGGTGTCGTAATCGGTTAGGAGCACCGGCACTCCCTTTTCCTCCGCCCGGGAAAGCAGCCTGGCTTCCGGATAAAGCCCCCCGGTAAGCACGATCACCGACGTGCTGGTTTCCAGCGCGGCCAGGGCCAGATCGGTGCGGTCGCCTCCGGTAATCAGCGCCTTGTTGGGCGCCCGGCGGAAGTAGCGCATGGCGCTGTCCAGAGTCATGGCGCCGATGACCACCTCCTCCACCGGGTTGGCCAACCCCTGCTCCCCGGCCAGCACCTCCGCGCGGAGAAGCTCCACCAGGTCCCGCGCGCCCGGCAGCGCCGCCTCCGTCCGCTCGGGCACCACCCCCAGCACCCGGTGGCCCCGGCCTTCCAGCACGGGGCAGAACAGGCCCCGCGCCTTATCCACCAGCGGCCGCGGCACCTGGTTGAGCACCAGGCCGGCCGCCTCCGCCTGCAGGGACTTCAGGTAATCCTGATAGAACAGGGCCAGGTCGAGGCTGAGGTCGTTCATCACCCGGTGGACGGTGAACACCAGGGGTCGAAAGAGCCGGATGACGCCGGCCGCATCCAGGCCCAGAGAGGCCAAATGGTAAGGTGAAGGCGCCCCTCCGATTATGACCACCTCCGCGCCCCGCGTTACCTCGGCGTAGGCCTCGCGCACCCGGTCCAGGTGAGAGCCCGCGGCATCGTACCGCCACAGGTAAATGGGGGAGGAGCTCAAGGGGGCGATGCGTTCCGGCGGGCTGTCCATCTCCAGCAGTTCCCGGAAAAGCAGGGCATCCTCGTCGGCCTTATCTTCGGCTGCGGTTCCCACCGGCTTGAAATAGGCCACCCGCCAGCCCAATTCCTTCAGCTCCAAGGCCAGGGCGGCGCAGAACCAGGTCTTGCCGGATCCGGTCGGTCCGATCACGTAAAGGTTACGCACCCGCGCCACCATCCCCGATGGTCATTTTGGCGTCCAACGCCGCCAGGCCCCGTTCGTAGGCCACCAGCGGGTTGATATCCATCTCCACCACCTCGGGAAACTCCTCGGCCAGACGGGCTACCCGGCAGAGGGTCTCCACCACCGCCGCCACGTCCCGGGGCGGTTCCCCCCGGTAACCCCGAAGCAGCGTGTAAGCTTTGGTCTCCCGTATCATTTCCTCGGCCTCCGCCGGGCCGAACCCCCGAGTCAGCCGGAAGGACACATCCCGGAGCAGGTTCACGTACACCCCGCCCAGGCCGAACATGAGCAGGGGGCCGAACTGCAGATCCCGGCTGAAGCCCACCACCAGTTCGGTACCCGGGGGCATCAGGCGCTGGACCTCCACTCCGTAAACCTCCGCCCGGGGAAGGTAGCGGTGCACGTTCTCCATAATCTCCAGGTAGGCCCGCCGGACCTCGTCCGGGCTCTCAAGACCCACCCTTACTCCTCCGACGTCCGTCTTATGCGTGATGTGGGGCGAGGCCACCTTGAGCACCACGGGAAAGCCCAGTTCCTCCGCCGCGCGCACCGCGTCTTCCGGCCCGGCCGCCAGGCGGCTGGGGGCGCAGGGTATCCCTCCGCTCTCCAGCACCGCCAGGGCTTCGCTGGCCAGCAGCACCACGCGGCGATCCGCCCGCACTCGGTCCAGGACTGCGGCCATGCGAGCCTTTTCCCGGCCGGATAGGGGCGGGCAGGGGGAAGGTGCGCGCATCGCCCGCCGGCACCGGGCGGCGTAACGGGCCAGTGCGGCCAGGGAGGCCACCGCCCTCTCCGGACTGAAGTAGCAGGGAATATCCGCCTTCTTCAGCCGTTCTACGGCCCCCTCCACCGACGCGCCGCCCATGAACACCGCCGCCAGCGGCTTGTCCTGGTGTTGGCGCCGCCACTCCACGATGAGTTGCGCGGTTTCCTCCGGCCGGGACCCGGCCTGCGGGGCCAGTAGAATCAACACCATGTCCACCTTCGGATCCGCCGCCACCCGGTCCAGGGCCCAGGTGTAGCGCTCGGGAGAGGCGTCGCCCAGGACGTCCACCGGGTTGTAAAGGCTGGCCTCCCGGGGAAGCCCTTGGCCCAGTTCGGTTATGGTCTGGCGGCGTAGCCGGGCCAGGGCCAGCCCTTCCGCTTCGGCCGCGTCGCTGGCGAGAATTCCCGGGCCGCCGGCATTGGTGACTACGGCCAGCCGGTTCCCCCGGGGCAGCGGCTGGCTGGAGAAGGCCAGGGCAAAATCAAAGAGTTGTTCCAGGGTGCGGACCCGGAATAGACCCGCCTGGGCAAAGGCGGTATCGTAGGCCACGTCGCTACCGGCCAGGGCCCCGGTATGCGAAGAGGCGGCCCTGGCTCCGGCCTCGCTTACCCCGCTCTTGATCACCAGCACCGGCTTGCGCCGCGTCACCTCGGCCGAGACCGAAAGAAACCGCCCGCCGTCCTGCACGTTCTCCAGATAGCAGAGCACGATTTGGGTGCGGGGGTCGGCGAGGGATTCCTGCATCAGATCCACTTCGTCCAGACCCGCCTTGTTTCCCAGGCTTACGAAACGGCTGAATCCCAGGTCTACGGTCAGGCTCCAGTCCAGGATGGCCGTTCCCAGAGCCCCGCTCTGGGAAAAGAAGGCTATTCTGCCCCGGCGGGGCATCCGGGGAGCAAAGGTGGCGTTAAGCGGAGTATAGGTGTCGATTACCCCGAGACAATTGGGCCCCACCAGCCCCATGCCGTAACGGCGGCAGATGTCCACCAGTTCCTTCTCCCGGCGGGCGCCCTCTCCGCCTATCTCCCGGAAGCCGGCGCTTATAACCACCAGGAAGCGCACCCCCTTTTCCCCGCAGCGGCGTGCCACCTCGAGCACCCCGGCGGCGGGTATTACCACCACCGCCAGATCTACCTCTCCGGGGACCTCCTCTACCGAGGGGCAGGCGCGTCGACCCAGGATCTCTCCCGCCTTGGGGTTAACGGGATACACCTCACCCGGGTAACCACCCTCCACCAGGTTGCGCACCACGGCGTGACCCAGCTTGGCGGGATTGTTCGACGCTCCCACCACGGCCACGGCCCGCGGCCGGAAAAGTGCCTCCAGACCCGAGTCCCTCTTCTCCCTCGAGGGCAAGGCTGGCCTCGTAAGCACGGAGGATAAACTCCCGTATCCGTACCGGATCCTTGCGTCCCTCCCGCTCCACCCCGCTGGCTACGTCCACGGCGTAAGGCCTTACCGCGTTGATAGCTTCGCCCACGTTGTCCGGCGTCAGACCGCCGGCCAGGATCAAGGGGCCGGACCACATCCGGCGCAAGGCCGCCGCCGTACGCCAGTTTAACCTAAGGCCGGACCCGCCGTAAGTCCCGGGAACCAGGGTGTCCAGAAGCAGCGCGTCCATGCTCCCACCGGCCACAGCGGCCAGGATCTCTTCCGGCGCCTGGCACCCTACCCTCACGGCCTTGATGATTCTGGGACCTCCGGGAAAGCGATAGGCCTCGGGGTCCTCATCGCCGTGAAGCTGCACCGCGTCCAGACCGCAATCCCGAGCCACCTCCCGCACCCGGGAAGGATTCTCGTTCACGAACACGCCTACCCGGACCACGAAGGGAGGGATCTCCCGGAAGATCAGCCGGGCCTCCTCCGGCGAGACCCGGCGCGGGCTGGGAGCGAAGACCACTCCCACGGCGCTCGCCCCGGCCTCCACCGCCCACCGGGCCTCCTCGGGCCGCCTCACGCCGCATATCTTTACCCGGACCACCATTTAATCTTCCCCTTTTCTTTCCCGGCTAAGCTTCCGCTTCCGACCCCAACAGCTCCCGTAGCTTCGCTGCCGCATCGGCCGCGCGGACCAGGGCTTCTCCTACCAGGAGGGCATCCACCCTGCAGGCCGCCAGCCGCATCACCTCTTCCCGGGAGCGAACCCCACTCTCCGCCACCACAACTACCCCCCGGGGAATTAGCTTCGTCAGACGCTCCGTGACCGAAAGGTCCACCCGGAAGGTATTCAGGTCGCGGTTGTTGACGCCCACCGCCTCCGCTCCTGCGGCCAGGGCCGCTTCCAGCTCGGCCTCGGTGTGCACCTCGACCAGGGCACCCATATCAAGTTCTCTGGCCACGGCCAGGCACTCCCGGAGCAGGGAAGGCTCGAGCGCGGCCACGATTAGCAGCACCGCGTCCGCTCCGGCCGCGCGGCCCTCGAACACCTGATAGGGGCCGAGTATGAAGTCCTTCTGCAGGACCGGCAGGGAGCTGACCGCCCTTGCCCGGGCAAGATAGTCGAGACTACCCCGGAAGAACTCGCGGTCGGTCAGGACCGATAGGGCCGAGGCCCCGCCGGCGGTATAGGCCCGGGCCAGCCCCTCCGGCGAGAAAACGGGGCAGAGCAGGCCTCTGGAGGGAGAAGCTTTCTTGAGCTCGGCGATTATGCGCACCGGTCCCCCGCCCCGGCGCAGTGCCCCCGGGAAATCCCGGGCGGGGCCGGCCTCTCGCGCTGCCCGAATGACCTCCGCGAGTGGTCTCTGGGCGGCACGTACCTCGACCTCACGGCGCTTGTGGTCCAGAATTCTCCCCAGCATCAGGCCGCCACCTGCCGGCTAAAACCCACCAGTTCCTCCAGCTTTTCCCTTGCCCGCCCCGAATCGATGGCCGCCTCCGCCAGGGCCATTCCCTCGCGGAAGTCCCCTGCCCTTTCTGCCGCCACCAAGGCAAAGGCGGCATTGAGGACCACCGCCCGGCGCCGCGGCCCGTGCTCACCTTCCAGCACGGCGCGGATCAGGGCAGCGTTGGTCCGGGCATCGCCGCCGGCCAGATCGGAGGGCCGGGCGTAGGGTATTCCCAGATCGGCAGGGTCAAAGACATAGCTCGTGACCCGGCCTTCTTTCCATTCCGCCACCAGGGTGGAGCCGGTAACCGTGACCTCGTCCAGGCCATCGCTGCCGTGCACCACCAGCGCGTGTCTGCTCCCCAGTTCTCCCAGGACGCGGGCAACGGTTTCCCCCAGGTTTCGGTCATAAACCCCGACCAACTGCGCCGGGGCGCCGGCGGGGTTGCACAGGGGTCCCAGAAGGTTAAACACGGTCCGAACCCCCAGCTCCTTTCGGGGACCGGCGGCGTGCTTCATGGCCGGGTGAAAGGCCGGGGCCAGGAAGAAGCCAAACCCCACCTCCTCCAGGCACCGGACCACCTCGGCCGGTGCCAGGTCCACCTTAATCCCCAGTTCCTCCAGCACGTCCGCGCTGCCGCACAGGCTGGAGACCGACCGGTTACCGTGCTTGGCCACCGGCACCCCGCAGGCGGCCACCACCAGAGCGGCGGCAGTGGAAATATTGAAGGTACCGGCTCCATCCCCGCCGGTGCCGCAGGTGTCCACCACCATCGGGTGCCGCGTCCGGACGCTGAGGGCACGGGCGCGCATGGCGCGGGCAAAGCCGGTGATTTCGGCTACGGTTTCTCCCTTGAGCCGGAGCACGGCCAGAAAGGCTCCGATCTGGGCGGGAGTGGCCTGACCCTCCATGATGGCGGCCATGGCCGCCTCGGCCTCCTTCTCGTCCAGGTCCTGGCCCTCTACCAGCCGCGCCAAGCAGTCCGCCAAACTCATTAACCATCCACCCCTTCCCGTGACCCTGTGAAATCAAGGAAATTGGCCAAGAGCTTGCTTCCCTCGGGAGTCAGGACCGACTCGGGGTGGAACTGCACCCCTTCTACCGCCAGATAGCGGTGTCGCAGGCCCATAATCTCGCCCTCCGCCGTCCAGGCGCTGACCTCCAGCTCTTCAGGCAGGTACTGCGGGTCAACAATAAGGGAATGATAGCGGGCAGCCACAAAGGGATTGGGGAGCCCACGGTAGATGGTCCTTCCGTCGTGGTAGACCAGGGAAGTCTCACCGTGAACCGGGTACCGGGCGCGCACCACCCTGGCCCCCCAGACTCGGCCCAGGCATTGGTGCCCCAGGCACACGCCCAGAATGGGTACCTTCCCCCTAAGGGCGGAAATGGCCTCCGAGGAGATACCGGCCTGCTCCGGCGCACCGGGTCCAGGCGAAACCACCAGCGCCTCCAAAGGCAGGGAAAGCAGCTCTTCTACGGTTACGGCGTCGTGCCGGTAAACCCGCACCTCTGCTCCCAGAACGGCCAGGGCCTGATAGAGGTTATAGGTGAAGGAGTCGTAGTTGTCGATTAAGACTACCAGCGGTGCGGAGGCTTTGGCCCGCCGTCGGCATTCGCCAGCCGTCTCCACTGCCGTCCACCCTCCCCTCTACGGTACGGTGGCCAGGTCGGTCTCGTGGCGACCGGCCAATTCAAGGGCCTGGAAGAGGACCCGGGCCTTGTTCACCGTTTCCCGGTACTCGGCTTCGGGCCTGGATCGGGCGACGATACCCGCACCGGCCTGGATGTAGGCCCGCCCGCCGCAGAAGATCAGGGTACGGATGGCCAGGCAGGTGTCCAGGTTCCCGTTGAGGCTCACATACCCCACCGCCCCGGCGTAAGGTCCCCGGCGAACGTTCTCGAGTTCCTCGATAATCTCCATGGCCCGCACCTTGGGCGCTCCCGACACCGTACCGGCGGGAAAGCAGGCGGCCAGCACGTCTACCGGCCCCAGTCCGCTGGCAACCTCTCCCTGCACCCGGGAGACCAGGTGCATAACGTGGCTGTACCGCTCTATCTCCATGAAGTGCTCCACCTCCACCGTGCCCGGCGCACACACCCGCCCCAGGTCGTTGCGGCCCAGGTCCACAAGCATGACGTGCTCGGCCCTCTCCTTGGGGTCGGCCAGCAGCTCGGCCTCCAGCGCCCTGTCCTCTTCAGCCGTTCCGCCCCGGGGCCGGGTGCCGGCTATGGGATTGGTCTCCACCTTTTCCCCTTCCACCCGCACCAGCATTTCCGGAGAGGAGCCTACCAGCTGCAGCGGCCCGAAATCCAGATAGAAGAGGTAGGGAGAAGGGTTGAGGTAGCGAAGCGCCCGGTAGACCGCCAGAGGGTCGCCCTGGAACGGCATTTCCCACCGCTGGGATAGGACTACCTGGAAGACGTCACCGGCGAAGATGTACTCCTTAGCCCTGGTTACTGCCCCGGCAAATCGTTCCGGAGTGAAGTTGCTCCGAACCGCTCCGGTTACCACCCCTCCTACCGGCGGCAGGGATGCCGGCGTGGCCAGACGCCTGCGCAGGGAACCCAGCTCCGCCGCCGCCGAACGATAGGCGGCCTCCACCTGCCCTTCCGGCCGGGTAAAGACTACCGCCCGAAGCGACCGCCGCCAGTGATCAAAGAGGATCAATTGCCGGGGAAACATCAGCCAGCAATCGGGAAGGCCCAGGTCGTCCGGCAATGTCTCGGGTAACCGCTCCAACTCTCTAGCCCAGTCGTAGGCAAAATAGCCCACCCCTCCACCCCAGAAGCGGGTCCCGTCCGACGGGGCCGGCACCCGGTAGCGCGGCAATAGTTCCTTCAGGACTTCCGACGAGCGTTCTTCCCGGGCCTCTTCGCCGCTGTCGGTAATGATCTCTGTGCGCCCCTCCCGCGCCTTGACCCACATCCACGGCTCCCTGCCCAAAAGGGAGTACCGGGAGAATCTGCCTTCCTCGGCGCTCTCCAAAAGGAAACTGCCCGCGCCTCCTCCCAGGCGACAGTAAGCCTCGATGGGGGTCAGGGCGTCCGCCAACCACTCCTCCCATACCGGTACTACCGACCGGCACGCGGCTTGTTCCCGATATCCCGCCAGCTCCGGCTGCACTTGAATCCCCCCCAAGACAAAAAAACAAGCCAGAGCCGAAACAGGCCCTGGCTTTGCTCACGCCTTGGCCTCTTCTCGCCTCGCCTCTCCTCTGCTCGCCTCGTCTCTGCTCCGCCCTATTCAGTTGAAAAATATTCTAGATCCCTTAACGATCGCTGTCAAATCCCCTCGGGCCGGTCCTGGTTCCGGAAACACCGCCTCCGGCCCTCAGCGTCTGCCGGTCGGGCCAGGACGGCCTAAGGCTCCAGATCCGGCCGCAAGGCGGCTGCCTCGCCCAAATACACCGGCCGTAGGGCGGCCCCTTCCTCCACCCAGCAGTGAAGCAGCACCCGTACGATCCGCCCCGGGCTCCCGGGAACCGCCAGTTCCTGCGCGCCCAGAAGCGGCACCTGCTGCCATCCCAGCCTTCGGGCCGCCGTGGCCGGAAAGGCGGCGTCGAGATCCGGGGTGGCGGTAAAGATGGCGCTTATGATTTCCTCTACCCGCAGGCGGTTCACCGCCAGCAACTCTTCTAATAATCGGGCCGTACCTTCCCATATGGCCTCGGCCGAGTTTTCCGCAATACTGACCGCCCCCCGTACTGCCCGTACCGCCTTGGCCAGTTCTTCTCCCTCCCTGCTAATCCCCGGGCAGGGCCCGGTGGCCCAGGCCGATGGCCACCTCGTCCAGGTGGAGCAGGCCCACGCCGAAGAACACTGCCACCGCCACATGCTCTCCCTGCCGGGCAATGCCGATCTTGCCGCCTACGTTCAGCCCCATAGCCTTGACCATCAGCTGCGACAGCGCCTCGCGGGTGGCGCCCGCCACCGCCCCTTCGTCCACGTGGCTCTCGCGGATCACGCCCTCCCGCTTGGCAGCCACTACCGCCCTCTCCACGATCCTACTGACCGATGTGGCGAACTCTCCGCCGTAGTCCACCGCCGCGGCTCTGATGCTCTGGGAGGCCAGGTCCTTCTTCACCCGGACCTCTTCTTCCCGGCTCTCGGTAATGGCCATGCGCACGGCTGCCCCCGCTACCTTCCTGCTGGTGGCCGGCACCACCCAACCCTCCCTGACCATCGCTTGTCAGGCTGGCCTCCCTTACTGCCGCGCTCTAAGCCTTGAGCCAGGACATCATGCTCCGCAGCCTCTGCCCCACCTGCTCGATGAGGTGCTGTTTCTCCCTCTCGTTCAGGGCGTTGAAGACCGGACGCTGCGCCTGGTTCTCCAGTATCCACTCCCGGGCAAAGCTGCCGTTCTGGATCTCTTCCAGAATCCGCCGCATTTCCGCCCGCACGTGCTCGTCGATGATCCGCGGGCCCCGGGTGAGGTCGCCGTACTGGGCGGTATCGCTGATGGAATAGCGCATCCAGCTCATGCCGCCCTCGTAGATCAGGTCCACGATGAGCTTAAGCTCGTGCAGGCACTCGAAGTAGGCGATTTCCGGCTGGTAGCCGGCCTCCACCAGGGTCTCGAAGCCGGCTTTGATCAGCGCTGTCACCCCGCCGCAGAGCACCGCCTGCTCGCCGAAGAGATCGGTTTCGGTTTCCTCCTTAAAGGTGGTTTCGATCACGCCCGCGCGGGTGGCGCCTATTCCCTTGGCGTAGGCCAGCGCCAGGGCCTTGGCCTGGCCGGTGTAATCCTGATAAACCGCCACCAGCGAAGGGACGCCCCGGCCCTCGGTAAAGACCCGCCGCACCAGATGACCCGGCCCCTTGGGAGCCACCATGATCACGTCGATCTCCGAAGGAGGAACGATCTGCCGGTAATGGATGTTAAAGCCGTGGGAGAACATCATCGCCTTGCCCGGGGTAAGGTGAGGGGCGATGGCCTCCCGGTAAACGCGAGGCTGGACGTCATCCGGCACCAGTACCTGGATGAGCTGGGCCTGGGCGCAGGCCTCGGCCGCCGACAGCACCGTGAAGCCGTCCTTCTCCGCCTGCCGCCAGGGCTCGCTGCCGGGCAGTTCCCCCACCACCACGTCCAGACCGCTGTCGCGCAGATTCTGGGCCTGGGCGTGTCCCTGGCTCCCGTAGCCCAGAACCGCAATGCGCCGGTCTTTTAGTATCCCAAGATCGGCATCCTGGTCGTAATACATAACCGCCATCTTTCGCTCCTCCCTTAGCATTGATGGATCTTAGGGCTGGTAGGAGGCCTCATCCGCCAGGCTGTCCGCCAGTTCGGTAAGAACCTCCTCCATACTCTCTTCCGTCAGCCCGATGCCGGCTACTGCCTCCGCGTCCAGGGGATAATTCAACCCGTCCGCACCCAGGCCCGCTCCCAGCATTAGGGCCAGGGCGTCGCCGGCATGAGCCAGGACCGCCAGCATCGGTTGCTTTGTAGCCGCCGCCGGCTGGTGGTGGAGGCTTACGGCCTCTACCAGGGCCTCGGGGAGATTCCACTTCTCCGCCACCAGGCCCCCCGCCTGGGCATGATCGAAGCCGAGCGTGGCCCGCTCGGCTTCCATAAAGGGCAATCTCTCCTGCGTTACCCGCTCCCAGATCTGGGCGTAGGTTTCGCCGACATACTGGGACAGTACCAGTTTGCCTATGTCGTGAAGCAGCCCGGCTACAAAGGCCTCTTCGGCGCCCCGGTACCGGACCTTGCGCGCGAGGAGCCTGGCCGCCATGGCGCTGGTCAGCGAGTGCCGCCACAACTCTCCGCGCGCCAGCTGATATCCCGGCGCCTCGCGCAGCAGCACGTTGCTGACCGAGGCCGCCAGCACCAGGTTCCGAATGGTGTTAAACCCCAGCAGTACAACCGCCTCGGTCACGGTGCCCACCCGCCGGGGAAAGCCGTAATAGGCGGAGTTGGCCAATCGCAGCACCCTGGCGGTCAGGGCCTGATCGCGCCCGATTACCGCCCCCAGATCCATCGCCGTGCTATCCGGGTCCTCGGTCAGGCGCATAACCTGACCTACCACCACGGGCAGGGCGGGGAGATCTTCGACTTTGGCCACCAGATCTTCCAGCCGGACTTCCATGTTCGGCCATCCCCTTCGGCGCTTCACCCACACCCACCGTGCCTGACGGCATCCGGACAATCCGGCTCAGCGGCCGGCCAGCTTCTTCTCCAGGGCTACCCGGGTCTCTTGGGCGCCTTCCCCTATGCGGAAGAGCAGCCGCTCCAGCTGGTGCCGGTCCAGCACCAGCTCCTCGGGTTCCAGGATCTCTACTTTGCGAAACTCTTCCCAAAACAGCATCCGCACCACGTCTTCCAGGCTCTCGGCCCGGAGGGTGAGAACCACCGGCGCATAGGTAACCTCTACTCCCCGCGCCTCGTCGTAGAGGGTATAGGTGCTGGGCTGCATGTCCACCTGCTCGATCTCAATACCCTGCAACGGCAGATTGCGCAAGAGGTTCACCTTCTGCTCCCGTGAATCCTCCGCCACCTGCTGACTGTTGCGGCTGCCGAACAGGAAGCGGCCGCGCGCCACTCCTCGGTAGTCCAGGCGAATACGTAACCTCAGGGCCGATCCCAACTTGACCCCCACCTGAAGCCAGAGTCAGTACTCGATACCCCGCCGGGGCCCTACGCCCGAACGGTAGGGATGTTTGACCTCGCGCATTTCGGTTACCAAGTCGGCCCGCTCTACGATCTCCGCCGGCGCTCCCCGGCCGGTCAGCACCAGTTCCACGGTTTCCGGTTTCTGGCGCAGGAACTCCAGGAGTTCCGGCACCGTCAGCACCCCGAGCCTAACCGCCACCAGGACCTCGTCCAGGATGATCAGGTCTGCCTGCTGCTGCAGCATTACCTGCCGCGCATATTCCAGAGCCTCCCGCGCCAGGCGGAGGTCTTCCTCCTGAGGACCCTGCGGCCCAACGAAACCCGACCGGCCGAAAGAACGCACCTCCAACCGAGGCGCAAAGAGCTCCAGCGCCCGGTGCTCGCCGCAGCCACCCGGCTTCATGAACTGCACGATGAGCACCCTCAGCCCCTGCCCCCACGCGCGCAGGGCGAGGCCGAAGGCAGCGGTGCTCTTGCCCTTTCCCTCGCCGGTGTACACCTGCACCAGCCCCGCACCAAAGGCCAAATACCGCCGCCCCCTATCCGCTGCTATTCTTACCCACCCCCACCGGCCGCATGCGCGGCCAAGGGCGCGTCGCCTTACTTGATTCTACCCCGCAAGCCGATTTCCTCTCGAAAAGGGTAAAATTTGCCCCTGGCGCCTGGACCGTGGGGCCGGCCGGGCGGGCCGGTGACCAGACCGCAGCCCGAGTAAGACCGGGGAGCGGTACCAGGCAGGTTCACCGGTGACCGGCCGCCTGACCATACGAGAGGCGGCAGGAAGGAAGCCTACCGATCGGTCTCGGCCGGTTCGCCCCACCGGAAATCGGTGAAATGACGGCCGTACACTTCTTCCAGCTGCCGCACCGCCTCTTCTCGGAAGCGACGGTAACGGTTCACCAGCTCCCGGGCCCTGGGCGTAACCACCGAGCCGCCTCCGCACCAGCCCCCGGCGCGCCGCTCCAGGAGGGGGAAGCCCAGCGCCTTCTCCAGCCGGCGCACCAGGTACCAGGCCTTGTTGTAGGACATGCCCATCTCCGCCGCCGCCTGCCGCAGGGAGCCGGAGCGCTCCACCCGCTCCAGCATCTCCAGCGGGCCGTCGCCGAAGGCCTTACCCAACTCCTCGTGCTCCAGCCATAGCTTATAGCGTAGCCTCAACCCGCACCCTCCTCGGCCAGGCCGAGCCAACGCCGGCCAACTTTCCCCGCCCTCTTGCTGCCAGTGCGCTTCAAGGCTGGGTTCCTCCCGAGGCGGCCCTAGGTGCAGATCCTGCAGCTCGGAGGCCGTAGGCCTCCAGCACTCGGGCGGCGTCCGGCGAGGACAGATAGTCGAGAAAAAGCCGCGCCTCCTCTGCCTTCCGGGTAGCGCTCACCACCGCCGCCTCAAACCGGATGGGGTCGTGCGCCTGCGCCGGCGCCACCGCCGCCAACCGAGCCCTTTCCGCGCCGTGCAGGGTGCTGCGGTAGACCAGCGCCGCCTCGGCCTCCCCCTGCTCCACGTAGACCAGCGCCTGGCGTACCGTGCGCGCGTAAACCAGTTTCGGCCGCACCGCCTCCGCCAGCCCCAGGTGACGCAGGGTCTGGAGGGCATAGGTTCCGGCCGGAACCGCCTTAGGTTCACCGATCGCCACCCGCCGCACCTCGGTCCCCGCCAGCCAGGACCAGGGGTCCGGCGGAAGCTCTACCCCCGTGGGCACCGCCAACACCAGATCGTCCTCGGCCACGAGCCGTCTGGAACCGGCGAGGATAAGACCCTCCTGCTCCAGGGCGTCTAAGTGGCCGCCTCCGGAGGGAAAGACCACCGCGTCCACCGGCGCGCCCTGCCTCACCTGGGCGGCGATGGCGCCGCCACTGGCAAAGGTAAAGGTAACCTTGACTTTGGGGTAGGCCTTCTGGAAATCCTCTCCCACCACCGGCAGCACTTCGCTCAGGCCCGCCCCGGCCGCCACCGTGAGGGCTCCGGGCTCCGCCGGCCGGGAACACCCGGAGAGAACGGTGGCCACCAAAAGCAGCCCCGCCCACACCACCGCCAATTTTGCCATGGACTTCCACCTCCGTCTAGTCTGGCTAAGAGCTCCCGCTTTCGAACTCCCGCAACGCCATGCTCCTTTGCGGCCCGCCCAACCGGGATCTTCCCCGGTCCAGGTGCAGAATGGCGTCGCCCAGGGTTTCCGCTTCCTCCCGGTCGTGGGTAACCAAAATAAAGGGGACCCGCCAGCGCCGCTGCAGACCCACCACCTCTGCCCGTACCGCCCCCCGCGTCTCTTCGTCCAGAGCGCACCAGGGCTCATCGAGCAACACCAACTCCGGACCCGCCGCCAAGGCCCGGGCGAGGGCCACCCGTTGCCGTTCTCCCCCGGAAAGCAGGGCGGGATAGCGGTCCTGAAGGTGGGTAAGACGCAGCGCCTCCAGCACCTCCGCCACGCCCGGGCGGTGCCGGCGAAGCCCACCCCGATACCGCCTTAGTCCGTAGGCCACGTTCTCCCTGACGGTGAGGTGGGGAAAAAGGGCATAGTCTTGAAAAACGTAGCCGATCCTTCGCTTCTGGGGCGGTAGATTTATCCTCCGTTGCGAGTCGAACCACACTCGGCCGTCAAGAACAATCCGGCCCTCGTCGGGAAGCTGTAACCCGGCCAGGCAATCCAGCAAGGTGGTCTTGCCCGCGCCGGAAGGACCGACCACCGCCAGGACGCCACCCTCCCACTCCAGCTCTACCTCTAGGGTAAAGTCGGGCAGTTTCTTGCGCAGCTTGACCGTTAGCAAAGCCTCACCCCCTGCGGACCTGTCGGTACCGACCGAAACGCCCCTCCGTGCCGGTACGGCTGACCCAAACCACCGCGAAAGCGAAGACCAGCATGATCCCTACCAGAAGGCCGGCGGTCCGCATGTCCCCCACCTCAACGGCCGCCCAGACGGCGATGGGCAAAGTCTGGGTCTTCCCCGGTATGTTTCCGGCCACCATCAAAGTGGCGCCGAACTCGCCCAGGGCCCGGGCAAAGGAGAGCACTAGCCCCGCTCCCAGTCCCGGCCAGGCCAGGGGCAGGGTGACGGTGAAGAAAATTCGCGCCTCCGAGGCTCCCAGGGTGCGCGCCGCCTTTTCCAGGGCCTCGTCCACGCCCTCCAGGCCGGCCCGGGCGGCGTTATACATGAGGGGAAAGGCTACCACCGCCGAGGCGACCACCCCTGCCCACCAGGTGAACAAGATTTCCACCCCACCCGGCCCCAGCAGCCGCCCCAAGGGACCGTTCCTACCCAGCAAAACCAGCAATACAAATCCGGTAACCGTAGGGGGAAGCACCAGGGGAAGGGTAAAGAGGGTATCCAGCACCTGTTTGCCGGGCCAGCGCCACCTGGCCATAGCCCAGGCTACGCCGGTTCCCAGGCAGAACACCACCGCCGTGGCCACGGCGGCAATACGCAGAGAAAGGAGTAGCGGGGTTAGCCAATCGTCCAAGATCCCCTTACCCTCCTCCGGCGCCTCCCCTGCGCAAGGTCGGGCAGGGCCCCCGCGGTCCCCGCTCCCGGATGCCCTTGCCCTCGCAATTCGCAAGCTCAGCCGGCCCCCAGTTTGCCCCTCGGCAGTCCCGGTTTCCCCTCTAGCCAAGGTCGGTGCTTGACGGGACCAAGCCGCAGACCCCAAACCCGCGGGTCCAGGTGCGACCCGTTATCCTCGCCTGAGGATAATGATAGCACGATTAAACCCTGCCCGCAATATACGCACCTCATTCCCGGAGATCCTCCTCCGCGCCCGGCCCGGTGGGTTCAGTAACACCCGGGCCGGAAGCAAAAGCATAAGATCGCGGTTATCTCGGGCTAAGATGGTCTGGAGAGCTGCTCTCCACCCTTGTAGGGCCAGACCAGGATCTGCTAGCGAGTGGTCTGTATTCCTAATTTGACCACCAGACAATTTTATGGTTAAATATAAGTTGGCGAATTGCCGAAAGGAGGGAGCCGAGGCAATGCCGAAGGCGATGCTAATTTCCATGCACGGCGATCCCCTGGCCCGGCTGGGGGGAGTTCAATCGGGCGGCCAGAACGTTTATGTCCGCCAGGTGGCTTTAGGGCTGCAACGCTTAGGCTGGGAGGTGGACGTCTTCAGCCACTGGCAGGACCCCGCTACTAAGCGCCAAGAACAACTTGGCCCCAGGGGCAGAGTTATCCGCCTGACGGCAGGACGAAGGGAGTTTATCCCCAAGGATGAGCTTTATCATTACGTGCCGGCCTTCACGGCGGAACTGATAGATTATATAGAGCGGGACAAAGGGCGGCGGTACGACATCATCCATTCAAATTACTGGCTCTCGGGAATGGCCGGCCTATCCCTCAAGGAATATCTCGGCATTCCCCAGGTGCACACCTTCCATTCCCTGGGCAGTGTAAAGGCCAGGGAAACGAAACGCGACGGGTTGCACCTGTTCCGGCGCCTGGAAGCGGAAAAGAAAATTGTTCAGGCCGTCGACTACTTAGTGGCCACGGCGCCTGAAGAGAGGGCGAGCCTCATGAGGGACTACGGAGCCCGTGGAGACCAGATTGCTCTGATCCCTTGCGGAGTAGACCCCGCATCATTCCATCCCGCGAATCGGGAGGCCAGCAAGGCGGCGCTGGGTCTTACCGGAAAACGAGTGGCGCTTTACGTAGGACGCTACGAGGAGAACAAAGGTCTGAGGACGCTCCTGGCCGCCCTAGAACTACTGGGCAAGGGTGATCCCAGTTTCGCTCGGGACGTGCGCGTGCTGATCGTCGGGGGAGACGTACGGGACAGAGAGCGTCTAGACGAAGAGCTCCTCGCCCGCGGGCTGGCGGGCTGGGTTGCCGCTGTCGGGGCAAAACCCCAGGAGAAGCTGCCGCTTTATTATCGGGCCGCCGATGTCTGTGTTATGCCCTCGTATTACGAGACCTTCGGTCTGGTGGCGGTGGAAGCCATGGCCTGTGGCACCCCGGTTATTGCCAGCCGGGTGGGCGGGCTAAAATCCACCGTACTTGACGGTGTTACAGGCTACCTCGTCCCGCCGCGCGACCCAGGCGCCCTCGCGGCCAGACTTGCGGAGGTATTGGGCGAACCTTCCCTGGCACTTCACCTGGGCCAGTCGGCCGCCCGTCGGGTGCAGCACCTGTTCACCTGGCCTCGCGTGGTGGAAAGGCTCTCCTGGCTCTACGATGAGGTGATAGAATGCAGTCAAAGCCACAAGATGATCTCCTCCTCGTTTTAGCCACCGATCTTGACGACACCCTGGTCGGGGATCCGGCTGCCCTGGCGGAGCTCAACTCCTGGCTGGCCCTGCGGCGCCGGCAGGTGTTCCTGATTTACCTGACCGGCCGGCATGCCCTTTCCGCGCTGAACCTAATAGGGGCGGAAGCCCTCCTGGTTCCGGACGTTCTGGTTGCCGACGCCGGGACTACTATTCGCTACCGACCGCAGTTTCGTCGCGACCGCGTCTGGGAAAGCCGGTTTGCCGAGCGCTGGGACCCTAGAAAAATAGAACAAATAGCATCGGGTATCCCCGGTCTTTCCCCCCAAGGTATTCGCTCCCCCTGGCGCCGGAGCTATTACCTGGGGGAAGAAAAGGCCCTGGCCTTGCTCACGGAAGCTCTGGGTTGTTTGGCCGTGCGCGTAGTGGTGACAGGCCGCAACGTAGACGTGCTTCCTGCCGCCGCCGGCAAGGGCCCGGCGTTACGCTACCTTGTTTCCCGCTTTACGCTGCCGTCCGAGAAAGTGTTCGTTTGCGGCGACGGCGGTAACGATCTGGACATGCTGCAACTTAACTATCGGGGCGTTCTGGTCGGCAACGGTTCCCTGCCGCCTTCCTTGTTGCCGCCGACGGTCTATCGAGCAAGCAAGCCTTATGCGGCGGGCATTCTTGAGGCCCTTCGCCATTTTGGCCTGGCCCCTTGACCCGCTGACGCAGGACCTGCGGTCGGGTGGGAATGGGTTGGCAGGAGCTAGGAGGAGGCGCCATATGACCATCCTCCCTCCTCTTCAACGGCAGCCCGCGAAAGCAAGGTAACACCGCTTGCCTCTTGCCCCGCCCTCAGGCCATCTGCTTTACCCGTGCGGGTTTTTCCGTGCCGGCTCGGTAAAGGAAGACCAGGGGCGGATGGAAAAGGCCTTGGCCCTCCACGTTTTCCAGCTTTGTCAACTCGATCCTCTAGAGACGGCTACCAACTTTCCTGGTGCCACCTGGGTAGCATGGGCGTCTAGGCTGAGGTAAACGCATGGGGGGAGCCGGATCGTGGCCGCCTAAGGGAAAAACCTTTGAGAAGTGAAGAAAGGCCGGCAAAATGCTTCAAACAGGCCCGTACACACCCTCTCGGCCTACCTGAAGAGCCGTGATAAAAGGCCGAGGCATTGCCTGGAAACGGCGGCGGCAGTACAATAGGGACGCACGCGCTTAGGTTTCCCAGCTAAAAGAGGGCGAATAACACATGGCCGTCCTACAAGAGGAGCTACAGACCAGCGCGCGTCTCTTGACGGTTTGGCGGAGCATGCGGTTCCGCCTTCTTGTGGAAGGCATACTGGTGGGCTTTGTAGCCGGCCTGGTTGCCGTAGCTTTTCGCCTAATCACCGAAACCGAGGTGGAGGCCATTGCTCAGGAGTTCTTCTGTGCTTCGAAAACATGGTGTTTCAGGTGACTGGCCTCCGTCCCCGATCCTAGCTGTTTTCGAAAGCCGGTTGTGGTAAAAGGAAAGGCAGAAGTTGGGTGGTTAAGCATCATGCAGCCAGGAAGGGGCTAGGCCCGCCATACCTGCTCGCGCCGATCTGAACTAAGCGAACACCTGCCGGCAGATAACCACTGCCGCCAGGAAGCTGACGACGTCCGCGGTAAGGCCGAGGGCTACGGCATAGCGGTAGCGGGTAATACCCACCGAGCCGAAGTACACGCTGAGCACGTAGAAGGTGGTGTCGGTGCTCCCCTGCATTACCGAGGCCAGGCGGCCCAGGAAGCTGTCGGGCCCATAGGTGCGGATAAGGTCGGCGGCCACGCCCAAGGCGGCGCCTCCGGAAAGGGGCCGCATGAGGGCCAGGGGCAGAACCTCTGCCGGTATGCCCAGGGGCTGCAAAACGGGAGCCAGAAGGCGGGCACATAGATCCATGGCCCCGGAGGCGCGAAACACGCTTATCGCGGTCATCATCCCCACCAGGTAGGGAATGATCCTCACGGCGGTAACAAAACCCTGCTCAGCCCCCTGTACAAAGGCCTCGTAGAGCTTTACCCGCCTTATCCAACCCACCAAAGCTATGACCAGGAAAAGCAGGGGCACGGCCCACCGGGATAGCTCGGTTAGCAGGGTTTACCCTCCCCCGGGTCCGGGCCACCGCGAGCGGCTCAGGCGCCGGAACGCGAAGTCGGCCAACACTGCGGCCACGGTGGCGCACGAAGTGGCCAGGACCGCGGGGCCGACTATTTCGGTAGGAGCAGCGGAGCCGGCGGCGGCCCGAACGGCGATAATAGTCGCGGGGATGAGGGTGATGCATGAGGTGTTCAGGGCCAGGAAGGTACACATGGCCTCGCTGGCCTCCTGGGGATGGGGGTTGAGCTTTTGAAGTTCCGCCATAGCCCTAAGCCCGAAAGGCGTAGCAGCATTACCCAGGCCCAGAAAACTGGCGCTGAGGTTCATGATAATCGCCCCCAGCGCCGGGTGTTCGGAGGGGACGCTGGGAAACAGGCGGCGCAGGACGGGACGAAAGACGCGGGCCAGCAGCCGTACCAGCCCCGCCTCCTCCGCGATGCGCAGCAGTCCCAGCCACAGCGCCATTACTCCCACCAATTCCAGTGCCAGCGTCACCGCGCCCTGGGCCGCATCCAAAGCCGCCCTGGTCACCGCCTCAGGCCGGCCCTGGACCACTGCTACCAGCAGCCCGGCCAGGAAGAGTGCGGCCCACAGAGCGTTGACCACGCGCCCTCACCCCTTGTCCGAGTCGTATTTCATCTGTATTCCCACCGGACAGGAGGTAGAACTCCCGGCGGCCGGAGCCGTCGTACGCAGGCATCACGGCAGGCCTGGACGGATCCGGCCGACGGAGAGAGCGTTCGGCGGAGCTTCAAGGAAGCAAGCCCGGAGAAGGCCGACCACGATCGAGCGCTCCGCATGGTTTCTGGTCGGGTCCACGCGGCCGATACCACGCACGGCAGCGGGTACTCGCCGCACCCCATGGCTCCAGATGATGGGGAACCACCGCTTTACAAGGCGTTCTTCTCCCGCAAGAGCCCGTTGATTCGGTCAACGAAGGCGGCACCGCCCTCGGGGGGCTTGGTCAGGGCGCTCACCACCACAAACACCACCGTCGCCAGGATTATGCCCCATACACCCGGCCAGAGGCCGAGAGGCTTTACATTGCCAAACTGGAAATAGGTCACGAAGACGCCGGCCAGCACGATACTGGCAATCGCCCCGGCTGCCGTGCCGCGCTTCCAGAAGAAGGTGCCGAATATGGCCGGCACCGCCACCAGCAGCCCAGCCGAAGAGGCTACCGAAAGCACGGCGATAAGGTCAAGCTTGAGGAAGGCAAAGGCCATGGCCAGCACCGAAATAATCGGAATGACCCATCGGCCGACGGCCAACTGTCGGAGGTCGTCGGCCTGTGCCGTGAGATTGCGGTAGACGTCACGGGCGAACATGGAAGAAAGGGTTAACAGGATCGAATCGATGGTGGAAACGGCCGCAGAGGTGACGCCGATCATGGCAATAAGGGCCAGTACCAGCGGCACGGAGGTTGAGCCGAGAAGGGTGGGCGTAGCCATGTCCGCCTGGGGCAGATTGGGCAGGAGCACCCGCGCCGAGAGGCCCCACGTTACCGAGATCAGCGTGTAAACGAAACCGAAAACGAGAAAGCCGGCAATCATGCGGCGCATGCTGGACAGCGAAGCCGGCACGAAAAGGCGCTGGCTAACCTGGGGGTTGGAAAGACAGAAGAAGAACCACGGGAGAGTCAGGCCGAGAAAGGTCTGGAACTTGAAGTAGCCGGGGCCGGGCACCGTAAGCCACTGCGGGTACTCGCTGCCCAACCGGCCGAAGAGCTTGCCGAAACTCCCAATGTCCACGTAGACCACCAAGAAAACGAGGGCGATCGCTGTGACCAGCATTATCAACGCCTGCAGCGCATCCGTCCAGGCAACAGAGCGCAAGCCCCCGATCCAGGCCCAGGCAATGGCCAGCACCGTGGCCAGGATTACCCCCACGGCAAAAGGTATGGCCCCCTTGCTTACCCCTTGCATGAGGTAGGCTATCCCCATGAGCTGCACGCCGCTGTACGGAATGAGGAAGATCATGCAGGCGAGCGAGGCGACGACGGCCAGAGCGCGGCTTTGGTAGCGGTCACCCAGCATTTCCGCCGGCGACACGTAACCCCACTCCTTGGACGCCAGCCAGAAACGCGGGCCAAAAAAGGCAGCCAGCAGCAGGCCCGAGAGGTAGATCAGCTCAAAGCCGAGTGCGCCCACCCCGCCCTGATATGTGAGGCCGGCAAGGCCGACCAACATGAACGCGCTGTAGGTGGTGGCGCTGTAGCTCAGGGCGTTAACGAAGCTGCCCAGGGTGCGGTTGGCCAGGAAAAAGTCGCTCATGCTCTGGCCCAGTCCACGCCGGGCTACAAACGCCACCACCATGCCTATCACAATGTAAATACCGACGGCCAGGTAGACCCAGAAGGCGTTCACGCTAATCCCTCCATCTCCGCATCACGCCGACAATCGATACCATGGCCACCAGGGCGAAGACGGTCCAGTAGAGAAAAGCCCCCGCCGCGCTTACCACGTTGCGTAGTAGGGTAAAGGGCACAATAAAGGCGGATAGCACCAGCAAACAGAACCAAACCACCCAACCCACGCGGGCACCGGTCAGGCTTTTCTCGGCCAATTCAGGCTTCCCAGCGGGCATGTGCTCGTCCCTCCCTTAACAAGACTGACGTTAGAGACGCCGCGTGGCGATACCTCTACCTCCGCGACCACTTGGGTGGCGTAGCCGCAGGCGCATAGGGCACGCCCTGACCGTCCTCGCCAATACTAGTCGCTAGTCGAATCAACCACTGCCGAGGGTTAAGAGGCACTTGGCGCATCGGCGGACGGAAGACCAGGGCGGCTCCCACCAGCCGGTAAGCCCCAATGTGGATACGCGTAGCCCGCCACGAAGGGGCGGGCGCTCAACCGAAAGAGAAGACGCTCAGCAGCGCCTGCAGGAAATAAGACCAGAAACCGCGGCGCGAAACTGCCTCCGCAGCTACCAGGTTGGCCGTGCCCATTTCCTGCCCGTCCAGAAGGACTTCGATTCGGCCTACTATCTCCCCTTGCGCCACCGGCGCCGTGAGCTGCGGAGGGAGGGTAAACCTGGTTTCGATCCGGGCAGCTTCTTCGGGGCGCACCGCCACCCTTACGTCGCTCCCCGCCACGATCTTCACCCGGTCAGCCTGTCCGCGGCTGACCGGAAGCCAAGCCACTTGCTGGTTCCGGCGCACTGCTGCCTGCGAGCGAAAATGCTCAAAGCCGTAATCCAGAAGACCCTTGACTTCCCCGTACATGTCGGGCGAGTTCAGCACCACGGCTATGAGCTCCAGGTCGCCGTGCCGGGCCGCACCCACCAAGCAGGAGCCGGCGCGCCGAGTATAACCCGTCTTCACTCCTATCGCCCCGGGGTACGGATCGGGCCCGACCAGAAGTCGGTTGCGATTATGTAATACCCTTTCCCACGGGTGGCCCGCCCAGGGGATGGTCCTTTGCTTGGTGCTGACGATCCGGCGGAAATCGGGAAGCGTAAGAGCATGTCGCGTAAGAACGGCCAGATCGTAGGCAGAAGTGTAGTGATCGGGATCATCAAGGCCGTGGGGATTCACGTAGTGCGTGTCCCGAGCCCCCAGCTCTCGCGCCCTCTCGTTCATGAGCTCGACAAAATCTTCCTGGGTGCCACCAACCGCTTCGGCTATGGCCGCCGCCGCGTCGTTCGCCGACCGCAGCATGAGAGCGTACAGCAACTCTTCGAGGGTTAATTCCTCGCCCTCCTCAAGCCAGATGGCGGCCTCCGGCGTTTCCGCCGCCTCCTTGCTCACCTTAACCACCTGATCCAGGCGGCCCCGTTCTAGAGCCAGAATGGCGGTAGTTATCTTGGTAGTGCTGGCCGGAGGAAGAGACAGGTGGGGGTTCTTCGCGTAAAGCACGCGGCCGCTGGACGCATCCATCAGCACCCCGCCAGCGGCGCCGATCTCGGGCTCGTTCTGCGCGTGGGCCGGAACGCTCCAGAGCCAAACGAGTATACCCAGTAAGACCACCCATGGCCACCGACGGCGCGGTGTGCCCATGGCTCCTCACCCCCGGCTTCTCCCTTGCTCACCTACCCCCTCACCTACTGGGTAGGACGCCAATCCTGTACTTCTATACTCACCTTACCCTCCCCTTCCAGTCGCCGCCCGCTCTGCCCCTTAATCTTGTCGATCAGGTCGGGGACCATGTCCAGCAGGCGCTCCATTACGGCGTTGGTTTCGATCGGCAGGAAGCGCAGGTGGGTGCCTACCACCAGGAAACCGATGGGGACTACCGACACCCCCGCCCCGCTTCCTCCGGCAAAAGGCGAGCTGCGCTGTGCTTCCGGCCCCTGATACTCCCCTCCTCCTGCCACGAAGCCGCAGCTAACGCGGGAAACGGGAATTATCACCGTGCCGTTCGGCGCTTCTACTGCCTCCCCAACGACCATCTCGATTTGTACCATTTGCTTAATACTTTCTAGTGCCGTCTTCATCAAACCTTCTATCGGATGGCTGTCCACGGCTCTCACCCTTTCCGCTAACTAACATGTCTCACCCCAGGGCTAGGTATGCCGGGAAGCCCACACTAGCATACCACGCAATCCTCCCGCCAGAAGTTCAGCCTCGCCGAACCCTGGCAAAGGGCAGGCACCTTGGAGGCTTGTGGCGGCGCCGCACTGTTCTACACCCGAACGGGTTCGCGCCCCTCGCGCTCTTATTTGCCACAAATCTCCAATTCGGTTGGAGGCTACGGCTTCCAGGCCGTGAGCAGGTACCGTTCAGGGGTATCGGCAATGTCCACCCTCGCGAACCCGGCGCCGGTGAAGATCCTCGCCATTTCTTCCTCGTCCGGCAGAAGATGGTGGCGCACTATCCCCGCCAGGGAGGCATGAAGGGAATTCACGGCTTCACGGCTCATGGCATGGCAGATTACTGCCCTACCTCCGGGCTTCAGAACCCGCGCCATCTCCTGGGCGGCGCGAAGCTTATCCTCCACGTGGGGAAAACACGAATTGCAAACTACCACGTCGAAATCAGCGCTGAGAAAGGGGGCGCAGGCAATATCACCGACCACGTACTCTACAACGTGGCCGTATTTCGCGCGGGCCCGTGCCAGCATCTCCTCGGCGATGTCAAGGGCCACCACTTTGCCCTGCGGGCCCACGGCCTCCAGGAGGAAGGGCAACAGAATACCCGTGCCCGTTCCCACGTCAAGCACCCGGCTTCCGGGGGCGATAGCAAGCTCCTCTACAAGTCGTTTGAGTTGGCAGGGGGTTTTTGGCGGGACAAGGTCGTCCCACCTGGCGGCCATTCGATTGAAGTACTCTCGAACCGTAGTCTCCACGCGCCTACCCTCCTCCGGAGCTAGACTTCCCAGCAGGCCACGAAATGGCCCTTCTGCACTTCCCTCAATCCGGGCGCTACCCGGCACGCCTTGCCTGCCGAAGGGCAGGCGGCATAGAACTTGCAGCCGGATGTATGGCCGACCTCCTCGGCAAGATCCGGCACCTTTCCAGACCCCAGGCCGCGGTGCCCGGCACCGAAAAAGGCACCAACCAGCAGGGAGGTATAGGGGTGCTTCGGGTCCTTACAGACTTTTTCCACCGGCCCCAGTTCAACGATGCTTCCCCGGTACATGGCTGCCACCCGGTCGCTGATCCAGGCGACCACCTCCAGGTCGTGGGAGATGAAGAGGCAGGCAATGTTAAACCGCCTCTGGACTTCCTTGAACAGTCTAAGCACTTGCGCCTGGACCGACGCATCCAGCATGGAAGTGGGTTCGTCGGCCACGATAAACTCCGGCTCCAGGGATAGGATGCGTGCCAGGACCACCCTCTGGATCTGGCCCCCGCTTAGCTCGTGAGGATACCGGTTCAGGTGCTCCGGGTGCAGTCCTACCAGGTCAATGAGCTCGGCCGCCAGGCGTTGCTCTTCGGCCCGGCTCCCCACAACCCGGTGGATGCGGAGGGGTTCCACCAGGCTGTCGTAGATCCTCATCCTGGGATCTAGCGCTGCCTCCGGATGCTGGAACATTATCTGCATTTTCCTCCGCAGCCACTTTAGGTCCGCCCGGCTTGCCCGGGTGATTTCCAGCTCGTGAAATAGAATTCGGCCGCCGGAGGGAGGAATCAGACCCAGGACGGCCCGACCCAGGGTGGACTTGCCGCAACCGCTCTCTCCCACCAGCCCGAGCGTCTCACCGCGAGCGAGCGCAAAGGACACCCCGTCTACCGCGTCAATGAGCTTTCTCTTGAAGACCCCCGTGGCAAAGACCTTCTTCAGGTCCTCTACCTTCAGCAACATGAAGACACCTCACCGTGCATCCGTTCAACCGAGCCAGGGGTGGCCGGACCTCCGCACAGGCTTTGCTGGCTTTGGCGCAACGGGGATAGAACTTGCACCCCGGGTACGAGTCCACCAAGCTGGGACTGTGCCCCGGAATGGGCACCAGCCCGTTCCGGGGCAGCGAGCCTATAAGGCCCTTGGTGTAGGGGTGCAGCGGGTGGGCCAGCACGTGCTCGGCAGGGCCGTGCTCTATGACCTCGCCGGCGTACATTACCGCCACTTCCTGACAGAGAGCGGCAGCCACCCTCAGATCGTGCGTGATCAGAAGCATGGTGAGCTTGCTTGCCCGGGTGAGGAGGCCTAGCACTTCCACCACCTGCATTCTGATGCCCGCGTCCAAACCTTTGGTGGGTTCATCAGCAACCAGCAGCGAGGGTTGCCCGGCAACTCCCATGGCTGCCAGCACCCTTTGCCTCATGCCCCCGCTCAGTTGGTGCGGATAGCGCCGGGCCGTCTTCTCCGCCGCCGGGAGCCCCAGGGAACGAAGCAGTCGCACTGCCGCCGCCTCTGCTTCCCTCGGAGTCAGCCCCTGGTGGAGCCGCAGCGCCTCCGCGATCTGAACGCCGGCCGTGAGGACCGGGTTCAGGGAAGTCGACGGGCTCTGCGGTATCAGGGCCAGCTCCCTGCCTCTCAGCCGGCGCATTTCCGCTTCGCTCATTCTCAGGAGGTCCTGCCCCCGGTAATAAATGCTGCCCTCTATACGGGCATTGCCCGGCAAAAGACGAAAGATGGACAAACCGAGTACCGACTTGCCGCAGCCGCTTTCCCCAATAAGACCCACCGTTTTCCCTTCCGTAATGTCCAGATTTATGTCGTCGGCGGCCTTCACCGGCCCGTCTTCGGTGAAAAAGGTGATGCTCAGGTTCCGGATACTGAGCAGAAAGCCCACGCCGTCCACCTCCTATTCCGGCGCCCTTGTCCTCTGCCGGGGGTCAAGGAGATCCCGCAGCCCATCACCCAGGAAGTTAAACGCCATTACCGTAATTATGATGGCCAGGCCGGGAAACACGGTCAGGTGAGGTGCGCTCCGGATGAAGGCCTTCCCCCCATTCAGCATTGCCCCCCAGTCGGCAACCGGGGGTTGCGCTCCCAATCCCAGAAAGCTTAAACTGGCCGCCACCAGAATTACGCGGCCGATGTCAAGTGTGGCCATCACCGTGACCGGGGCGCTGATGTTGGGCAGGACATGCCGATACAGGACGTATAGGTCACCGGCACCGAGCGCTTTGGCTGATTCCACGAACTCTCTCGCCTTGACCGCCAGAACGGCACCCCGAACCACGCGCGCATAGGAAGTCCAGCCCACCAGGGCCAGGGCGAGCATCACATTGAAGAGCCCCGGTCCCAGAAGACCGGCGAAGACCAGGCCCAGCACCAGACCCGGAAAGGCCAGCAACGTGTCTACCAGCCTCATGATTACTTCATCTGCCACCCCACCCCAGTACCCGGCCACCAGCCCCAAAACAACGCCAAGAAGAACCGTGATGACGGTGACGAACACGCCGATCTGAAGCGACACCCTGGTGCCGAAAATCACGCGGCTGAATACGCACCGGCCGAGATCGTCCGTCCCGAAGGGGTATTCCCGGCTCAAAGGGAGCAGAGCCTGATTCAGGTCCTGCTCATAGGGGTCGTGAGGAGCCAGAACCGGCGCCAGCACGGCCACCAGGACCAGAAACAACCCCACGATAAAGCCCACCAGGGCCATCCGGTTCCTGCTCAGCCGGCCCAGCAGGCCGGTCTTCGTCCCGCTTCCGCTCAGGAGGACGCTCACGGCCGTGCCTCACCTTCGTACCTGATCCTGGGGTCCAACAGAACGTAAAGGATGTCTACCACCAGGTTAATGGCCACAAAGACCAGGGCGAAAAGGATTACGCAGCCCTGGATTAAGGCGAAGTCCCGGTCAAAGATGGCGTCCACTAGGAGCTTTCCCACGCCGGGCCAGGCAAAGATGCTTTCCACCACTACCGCGCCTTCGAGCAGGTGGCCGAACTGCAGGCCGATCATGGTCACTACGGGGATGAAGGCGTTCCTGAGGGCATGCCGGGCCACAACCACCCGCTCCGGCAGCCCCTTGGCCCTGGCGGTGATAATGTAGTCCTGGCTCAAAGCCTCCAGCATGCTGGACCTTGTCAGCCGGGCGGTTACGGCCGCGGTGGCGCTGCCCAGAGTAAGAGCCGGAAGCGCCAGGTGCCTTAATCCCCCGTAACCGCACACCGGCAAGAGACCCAGGTGCACCGAAAACAGAAGAATCAACAGCAGACCGAGCCAGAAATGGGGCACGCAAACCCCGATCAGCGCCCCGGCCATGCCCAGGTAATCAACCAGGGAGTATTGTTTCACCGCCGAAGCCACTCCTACGGGAATGGCGATGAGTAAAGAAACGATCATGGCGGCGAACGCCAGCTTCAGCGTGGCCGGAAAGCGGAGCAAGATCTCTTCAAGCACCGGCTCGCCGGTGCTCAGGGAGCGCCCGAAATCGCCTCTGATTACGTGGTAAAGCCATTTGGCGTACTGCACGTGGAGGGGGGCATCCAGGCCCTCAACCTTTCTTATGACCTCGATCTGCTCGCGAGTAAGATTCTCCGCTCCATATCTGGCGATGGCCACCATTTCCGCCGGATCACCGGGGGCAAGGTGCATCAGGAAGAAAGTCAGCACCGTGACCCCCAGGATCACCACCGCCGTCATTAACAGGCGCCTGGCCACGAACCTGAGCACCGAAACCACCCCCAGCCTGCAGAGCTTGCCTGGCCGAGTGTTCGTCCTGGCCTGCCCCGCCTTCAGGGCAGGCCAGGACGGGGCCGGGCTTTACTCGAGGTAGACGCTCTTCAAGTCCAGCCAGGGATCTTCAGCGGTGATCTTGAAGCCCTGCACGTTCTTTCGGGTAGACACAATCTTTTCCTCGTGAACAATGTAAAAGGCGGGCACTTCCTCCAGGATCATCCGCTGGATTTGGGCGTAGATGTTTTTTCCTGCTCGTCATTGGTGCTCCTACCCAACTCGACCAGGCGGTCATAGGCCGGATTGGCATAATGGCTCCTGTAGTTCTTCGAATGGTGGAGCTGAACGTGGTGCGGGTATGGGCCCCAGACGAAGAAACCGGTCCGCAGGATCAGGTCGAAATTCCCCTCGTTCTCCAGCCGCGTCAGGGCCGCACTCTCCAGCTGCTTTACTTCTACCGCAAAGCCCGCCCTGGCCAGCTGGGCCTGGACCGCCTCGGCCTCCTTGAGCTCCCTGGCACTCCAGGAAGGCGCCACCAGGAGGTCTATCTTCAGCTTTTTCCCGTCTTTCTCCGCCACTCCGTCACCGTCGCTATCGCGGTAACCGGCGGCAGCTAGCAACTGCTTGGCCTTTTCCAAGTCCGGGCGGTAAAGAGGCAGATCGGGCGCGGAATAAAGCATTACCGGGGAGTAGGGACGGCCGCTGGCCGCCACGCCGATGCCGTCCAGAACGTTTTTGACTATGCTCTCGGTGTCAATCGCGTAGGCCACGGCCCTGCGCAGGTTGACCTCGCTGAACGGCTCGCGCTTGCAGTTGAAGTGCAGAAAATCGGTAAAGGTGGTTAGCTTGCGGTACACCTCGATGTTGGGGTCCTTCTCCAGATTCCTAACCTCTTGCTCCGGCGTCTTGATGAGCATGTCCACGTCCCCGGCGGTTAGGGCCAGAACCTGCGTGGAGGGATCAGGTATAATCTTGAAAATTACCTTTTCCAGTTTCGGTCTTTCTCCCCAGTACTCTTCGTATCTTTCCACCACGATTTCCTGATCCTTGGCATGGCCGGCCAGGCGGAAGGGCCCTGTCCCTATGGGGGCAACAAAATTGCCCTGGGCGTCGAGGCTGGTGGGGCTGGCGATCGGCCAGGCCACGTGCGTTAGGTAGGTGGGCAGGGGAACCGGGGCCTTGCAGGTAAACTTCACCGTGTAGTCGTCTATGGCCTCTATGCTCTCGAACTGAAGCGTCTTGGCCTGAACCACGTAGGTTCTATCGCTGTAGGAGTATTTTACGGCCTCGGCCGTAAACGGGGTCCCGTCGTGGAATTTCACGCCCCTTCTGAGGTGAAATATCCACACCCTGCCGTTATCCTGGGCTTCCCACGATTCGGCCAGACCCGGGATCAGGTTGAGGTCCTCGTCCAGCCGCACCAGGGTCTCGTAGATCTGCGCCCAGACAAACCGGGCATCACCGTCCGGGAACTGGCTAATATCCCAGGTGTTGACGTCGGAGGCAACCGCCACGGTAAGGACCTGCGCCGAGTTCGGGGATCCCCCGCCTTGAGTTGCCGTCTGCTTCCCGCAACCCGCGAACAAACCCACGATCATCGCGCAGGCAAGCAACCAGGTTAAAGGCTTCTTTTTCATCGAGTTTCCCTCCCTGTTTCGGGTAGTGAAGAGTACAGTAACTCATGTGTGGCCACTATTCCGATGCAAGGACTCCTCCGAGTCCGGCTCTCAGTTGCACCAGTTCCGGGCGAAGAAGAGCCGTGTTCAGCGGAAGGCCACGAAGGCCAGCCCGGGCGAGAGCCGGCGAATGGGCTAGCACGCCTTCAATCTCGATGCCCTTTGACGCCAACATTTCTCTCAATACCGACTCCGTTTCCCCGCTTACCTTGTTCAGGACCGCACTGAAATCTCTCCTTGCTTCCTTAGCCAGTGTCGCCGCCTTTTCAGCCAGGACTACGGCGTCACGGGAAGGATCGACTACCATCACTACCCTATCGACGCCTTCCAGAACCCCGCGGCCGAAGTGTTCCACCCCGGCCTCGGTATCAACCAGTACCCACTCGCCGGGTGCCACTACCAGGCGGTTAAGAAAGTCGCGTACCACCGCTCCCATGGGGCAAGCGCAACCTTCCATGGCGTGCTCGATTTTTCCGACCTGCAGCAGGCCTATACCACCGCTCCAGGACACGCATTCCGACGGCACGGTGTCCAAGCTAATCTCTTCTGCGAACAGGCGCACATCCTCGTTTTTCTGACCCTGGATGGCAGCCATGAGCTTTTCCCTCACGGCTGGCTTGCCCCCCAAGTGGTCCATGAGGGTCCTGCCCGGCGGTGCCACCCCGAGCATCGTACTTAGCCCCAGGTTGGACTCGTCAGCATCCACAACCAGCGCTTTCCCGTCTTCTCCCAGCCACCCGGCCAACAGGGCCACCAGCGTAGACTTCCCGCTGCCACCCCGGCCACACACGAGGATTTTGGGCAATGGGACCACCTCCCTCAATTTCCTGCCCGACCTGAGCGCTACTGGGGCGCGCTACCGGGCCTTCAGACGCAATAGGGCCACGGATCCACCCCGGCTCCAGCCGGAGTCGTGGCCTCCGTGGCCCTGTGTAAACAAGTCCCGAGCTATGAACTGAGTCCTTCCCTGCTCCAAGCAGGGCAAAGTATTTCGCGAGGATCGTTGGGTAGGGGGCCCTCTGTTCCCTGGTTCCTCGTACCAGGGGTTTTGAGCGTTAATATTAGTCATTCGCCCTCTTCCTCCCATATTCCTGCCAGGAATCTTAGTCCAACGTTACGTTACGAAAACGATTGAGAAAAGGCCGGCACTCCGGAGAATGCCGGCCCACCCAGGAAGTAGAGAGGAGAACCTTAGGGCAGTTAGGGAACCGCCCCACCCAGAAGAGATAGGGCCTCGCGCGGGAAATACACTTCCTTGCCGTTGAAAACCGTTATGCCCTCAAGCGTAACCGCTTGGCCATTTACCTCGGCCAGGTTCTTGTTCACCGGCAGCCTCAGCACCGTATTGCCTTTGACCACCTCTAGTACCGGGTGGGAGGGTGCGCTTTCGTCCCAGAAAACTTGTGCTCCCAAGGCCCTGAAGGCGGCTAGTGCCGGCACGAAGAGTTGCTCGGTCGCCTGCTGCAGGTTGAGGGCCAAGCTCTTTTCCATGTACCTGGCCACCTTAGTATTCTCCACTACCCCCTCGGGCCGCTGACCGCTCGGCGAGTACACGCCCAGGACAACATCCTCGCCCGTGTGGCCGTTGGTGGTCCAGCCAATGTGCGCCCGCCGGCTGATTATGGGGCCCAGCACGTAGTTCAGGCGTCCGGCCGGCGCTTCTTTCAGGGCCTTGATTTCCTCCTCGGTAAGATCGGTAATCCCATAGTAGGTTCGCACTACCTCCACCAGGTTGCTCCGGTCCGGGTTCAGCTTCTTTTCCACTCCTTCACCGGTCAGTTTGGCCTGCTTCAAAGGAGCCAGGAAGTCGGAGAGGGTCAGCTTGTCGTAGTTGCTGCTGGTCTGGCCATCGCCAATGCTAATACCACCGTTGCCGTGGTCGGGAACCACAATTACTACCGTGCGGCCGTCCCGCTTGGCAAAGTCCAGGGCTGCCCTCACCGCGGCGTCAAAGGCCAGGGTATCGCTTATTACCCCGATGGGGTCGTTGGCGTGGGCCGCCCAGTCGATCTTGCTGCCTTCTACCATGAGGAAGAAGCCCTCCGGATCGCGGGAAAGCACCTCAATGGCCTTCCGGGTCATTTCCGCCAGGCTGGGCTCTTTGGCCGGGTCCCGGTCGAAATCGTAGGCCAGGTCCTTGGGCGCGAACATCCCCCATATCCGGTCGGCGGTGGACCAACGCAGCTCCTCCGGAGTGGTAACATACTCGTAGCCCAGGCTCTTGACCACCTGCACCAGGTCTTCTCCGTCTTTCCTGGCCTTGGCGGCCATATACTGATACCCCCCGCCCAGCACCACGTCCAGACCCTGGTAGACCTGCTGCTCCAGAATATCGTCGTAATTATTGCGGTCCGGGTAGTGGGCGGAAAAGCCCGCCGGAGTGGCGTGGGGAAGCTCGCAGGTGACCACCAGTCCCGTGGCCTTGCCCGCGAGCCGGGCCGCCTCCAGAACCGTGGCCACCGGCCGCCGGGCCTCGCTTGGGTCAATCGGGGCCTGGCCGGGCATGGCGGCCACGTCGGGCAGGACTCCTACGTAACCGGTGTGAGACTTAAACCCGGTGGCAAAGGCGGTGGCCGCGGGGGCGGAATCGGCAATGGGAGCGTCGGCGGAGTAGGTCCTAACCAAGCCGCAGATAATCTCGTCCATGGCCAGGGGCTTGCCGTCCTGGTACCACCGGGCCAGGGTGATGGCGTCCAGGCTTAGGCCGTCGGGGATCAGGATGATCGCGTTCCTCACCCCCGACCCGGCAGCCGGCGGCGCCGCCCAGCTCACTGACGCGACGAAAAGCACCACAACCAACAGAACTGCCGTCCAAAGCCTCACTGTTCGCGTGCGCATCCCAATTTCACCTCTCCTCTCGGCATATAGTTCTCGCGGGTGATTATACGCGGGCAATATTAATCCGGCATTGGCCACCTGTTAGAACTGCGTTGGCAGCAGGTTAGCAGAGCGAAACGCACCGGACCCGTAGGCCTGCTGTTGTGCAACTGGTTTGCCCCCGCTCTTGTCTGGCGCTTCTCCGTCTGATATTCTGAACTGTGGAGGAGGGGCTAGGTGAGCAGAGCATCATGATCGGTCCCGAGCAGGAGTGGATGGATCAGGCTGAATACGACTTTTCCGCGGCTGAGGCCATGTTCAAGGCTCGCAAGTACATTTACTGCGTCTTCATGATCCAGCTTGCGCTAGAGAAAGCCCTTAAAGCCGTGTTCGTACAAAGGACGGGCCAGGCTCCACCGAGAACTCACAAGCTGGTCTATCTGGCAGAGCTTGCGCAGGCAGCGCTAACTGAAGAACAAATTCAGTTTCTCGGACTGCTGGACGCTGTCGGGCCCAGCGCCCGCTATCCAAAGGACCTCAAGGCAGCGATGAAAGAGTACTCGCGAAGGATAGCGGGGGAGCATCTCGCCCGAGCGAGGGAGATCCTACAATGCGTCAAGAACCAAGTGATACCGAAACCGTAATTCGCGACTTTGTCCAAGCGCTTAGGGAACAGGGCCTCCGAGTCGACAAGGTGATACTCTTCGGCTCACGCGCCAGAGGCGCCCAAACACCGGATAGTGACATAGACCTGCTGGTCATTTCCCCCGATTTTGCCGCCATGCCCTTTATGAAGCGTGCCCAGGTGTTGGGTAGGGCCATCGCCAAAGTAAGGAGGCCCGTTGATCCTCTAGCCTGCACTCCTGAGGAGGTACAGGTTGAACGCCTCAGCAAGACGAGCTTTCTTTACGACGTTCTAGTTCGCCAAGAAACTATAGAATACGCAGGCTTCTAGCCGGAGTGAAGCCTTGCGCCGTCCAAACCGCTGTGAAATGTCTCACTACGAGCACCTGCGCCACCCCGGCGTTTGCCGCGGGCGCAGGGTTTATGGCGTGCTGAGATGTAAGCCCAGGGATTACTTGACTGCCAGATAGGCGTTACACCAAGTGAAACGCCAACTCATAACTTGATCTTCCTTACTATCTGGTCCATCTTTACGGGCTCATAATCTTCAATAATAAGGCTAATCTCCCCGTACTCTATGCCCCGAATGAAGTCCAGCAGTTTCCTTTCCTTTTCCGTCAGTTCGTCCTCGGTCACCAGGGCTTCCGGCCTTCTCGCTTCCACGCGCATCACCTTCCCGTGCGAGATTTCCGCCTGGCCCATATAAAGACCCCGGCCTCCGAAAGGAAGCCGGGGTCTTACCCGCCGATGCCACCACGCCGATCTAAACGGCCTGAGCACGGTTGCAGCTGTCCGCCTTTCCTCGGAAGGCTGGGAGCAGTGGCCGTCGGGGCAGGTCTCCTGGCTTGCGGCTCCTGGCTTCCCTCCGCCTTCCCGCCCCTCACCGGCGCCAGCGCTGCGCACTTGGCCGCCCGCTAGCCGGACAGTGGCACCCTGGAGGGTTGCTCCCCGCTCACAGTGGCCGGACCGCCCGGGATTCGCACCCGGTTCCCTCTCAGTCCGCTCTTTCCGCGGAACCCCGACGGTCGGTTATTCGGTTTTTTGGTCTTTACCCGTTTACCTAGTCCCTACTATTCTTCTCAGCCGCGCCACGCTCCAGGCACATTGGGCGCGGGTGACGGGCTTTTGCGGTTCGAACCCGGGGTAGAGCCAACCCAAACTCTCTGCCACCCGGATATACCCCTCCGCCCACCCCTTTCCCGGCTCCCGCAAAGCCTCGGTTTCCTTTTCCCGGCCGGCCACCCGCACCAGGATGGCCATAAGCTGCTCGCCGGTTATGTTTGCCCCTGGAGAGTAGACTCCTTCGCTCGTGCCTCCTACGTACCCCCGGGCGGCGCATACCCCTATGCACCCATCTGCCCAATGCCCTGGAGCCACATCCCGAAATACGTCCGAGCCCCGGTTGTTCTGCGTTTCTCCCTTCAGCCCCAGGCCGTACACCAGATACTTGGCGAACTCCGCCCGGGTCAGCGGTGCCTGGGGCCGAAAGGTGCCGTCGGCATATCCGGAGAGCACGTAGCTGTAGACCAGCTCCATGGTCTCGTCAAAACCGAACTGGCCCGGCTGGTAGTCACTGAACAGGTACTTCTGGGCCTGGGGCCGGTATTTCTCGTGCAGCAGGTCGTAGACTGATCTTCGGTTGTACGCGTCCGCCAGGGCGTACAGGGCTTCGTAGGTGGAAATGGCGTTATCGTAGATGGGAAGGTTCTCCTCTTCCCGGAGCACGTGGGTAAAGCTGCCGTCCGGAAGCTGGAACCTCAGGAGGGCGCTCACCGGATTACCGCCAGAGGGCTTGGTCCACTCCGGCCCCATGGGATCCTGCCCCAAGAGGGTGAGCGCTTGAATCACCCAAGCGCAGCTTTCCGGATTCTCCGTTCCCCAGGAATGAAACCCGCCGTTGTCCAGTTGCTTCTTCCTGAGGAAGTCCAGGGCCCTGGCCACCGCCGGGTTGCTTTCGTCCTCGCCGAGGATGGCGAAGGCCATCAAGGCGGCCGCGGTCATGTCTACGTCGGACTCTACGAGTTCGTAGTCCTTGGGGTCGTCGAAGTATTTCACGTCCCAGGTGAAACCGCCATCCTGATGCTGCTGCTTCTGGAGCCACTCCAGGCACCGATCCCGATTGGGTATCGGCTCGCCCGCGCAGTGCAGGGCGATGATGGCGAAGATATGGGCATTCACCAGGTCTTCGCCTACTGGCAAACCGGTCTTGTTATCCGCCACCGAATCGGCAAACTTGCCGCTGGGCAGCATGGTGCTTTTCACGATCTCCACCAGGTTCAAGCCCCCGAAGTTCCGAGGGTCCTTTCCCGCAGCGCACACGCCGATGATGGTGCGCTGAAAGTCGGTATTCTTGGTTTTGGAAAGCCCGATGCCCTGCCGCACTTCCTGCTCCCGCCACCAGGCACCGTTCTTGCCGTTCACGGTCCACCGGGGCCCGCTCACATCCTCCCCGAAGCCGAACAGACCCAGGGCGGGCCAGTCCAAGATGCCCCTGTACTCCCGCGGCCGGTAGGCCTCCTGGTAGTAGGCAATGGTTTTCTGCGCCGCCCGGTACACGTCTTCGCGGCTGAGCCCGGCTGCCGCAGCCGGAGCGGGCCTGAACCACACCGCCGTGAATAAGGCAAGCGTTAAGATAAGCACCGGCGCCAATCTCGGATTCCTACCCGCCAATGGCTCCCCTCCTTTCCTCAAGCAGCCGACATAAAAACAAGAGGCACCCCCCTGGCGGTGAAGTGCCTCCGGCTTTCCGGTCGGCGCATTTTTGCGTAAGCTATACCTCGGCAGCTAAATCTTACCACGCTCCAGCCCCTCCGTCAATGCGCCCAGTTGCGCCGCGACGGCCCGGGCTCCCGCGGCCGGGGGCCTAGAGAAGGGGCCAGGGAGCGGGCCCGTAACCCGCTCCCCTAGATTTTACCTCCTCTGATCCTCCGTTCCCTTGCTACTTCCCACCTACTTCCCCAGCTCCGGCAGCTTCTGCAGCAGCCGGTAGAGCACCACCGCGGCTTCCGCGCGGGTGGACTGGCCCCGGGGCTCAAAGCGGTTGGCCTGCCGGCCCCGCATCAGGCCCTCCCGCACCGCCAGGGCTACGGAGTTTTTCGCCCAGGTGGAGATCTCCCCGGCGTCGGCAAACCCGGCCAGCAACCGGGCCGTTTCCCGGTCGTCAATGCTCAGGTCCGGGCCGCTCTTGGCCAAAAGCCGCACCATCATGGCCGCCATCTGCTCGCGGGTGATGGGCTGCTGGGGGGAGAAGGTGCGCTCGCCGGTGCCGGATACCAGGCCGGCAGCGGCCGCCGCCCCCACCATGCCCCGGTACCAGGCGTCAGCCGGTATGTCGCCAAACCGGGCCGCGGCTTCGGGGTTGGGTGCCAGCCCCGCCATGCGGGCCAGGATGACCGCGAACTGGGCCCGGGTGACGGTGGCCTCGGGGGCAAAGCGGTCCTCGCTTATACCCACTACGTAGCCCTTGCCGGCCATGAATTCGATTTCTTTCTGCGCCCAGTGCCCGGCAATGTCCGGGAAGGTCTTTGCTGTCCCCGGCGCGGTGGTGACCGCCGCTGCGGCCGCCGGAGAGAGGCTCTCCAGGAGGGCGTACTTGCTGAGGTGCTCTACCTTCACACTTATGGTCCCTTGGGCCGCATCGTAAGTGCCGCCCACTTCTTCCCAGCTTTGCTTGGCTTCGTCGTAGCGGTAGGCTTTTACCCTACCGGCCGCCGCCGCCTCTTTGGCCGCCTCGGGCACCGGGAGGATCACCCTGAGGTCCGGCCAGCGGGCCACGCTTTGCCGCTTGCCGTCCTTGTCCACTACCGCCAGGTCCAGCTCGTACACTTCGCCTACCAGCCGGTGCTGCTCTCCCAGAGCGGCGAGCAGATCACGAACCGCGCTCGCGTCTAGCTTCTGCGCCTTCAGCTCCAGTTGCGCCGTCCCGGCGGCGGTTACCTCCGGCACTTTAAGGCTATCGGCGGACAGGACAAACTGCACTCCCTGAACGCTGACGGCCAGCGGCTTTTTCGCCTCCCAGATTTTGCTCAACTGTTCCCTGGACAAGACCAACAGGGTTTGCACGCCGTCCGCCTCTAGGGCTACTACGCCGGTGGTGGCAGCCTTCTTGAGGGCCTCCTCCAGGGCGGTGTCGCTCACCGGGGCGGCCGGGCCGCCGGGGACAATGGCGCTTCCGGTCACGGTGATGGTTACCGGCACCGGGCGCACCATGTCCCGCAGGCCCCGGCTGTCATACCTCTCCGCCGACACCTCATAGGTGCCCGGTTGGTAGAACCTGATCACCGCCTGGCCGTTTTCATCGGTCGCCACGGGTGTGCCCTCCGGCTGGTACTCCTGGCCGTTGACGTATATCACCGCCCCCTTGAGCTTGGCGCTGACGGTGGGGCCGGTGCCGCTGGAGCCGGACAGGTCGGTCTTGGTCCCGGTCAGGGTGAGGGTTATCTCCTCGCCGGTTTTGGCGCTGGTCTTGGAGGCGCTGAGCTGGGTGTACCAGGTTTCGAAGCCGTAGACGGCAAAGTACCAGACGATGTCCTCACCGCCCTTGAGCGTGTAGGCCTGGCAGCCGTAATCGGGCAGGACCCCGTTTACCCGGTACAGCCAGCCGGAGGTGCTGCGGTAGTCGAACTCCCGGTCGCCGGCGATCATGGCCACGTAGAGGGCCCAGCCGTAGTCCTGGAGGTCCAGGCCGCTATCGTGGTCCGTGCAGTCGATACCCACGGATTCCAGGGCTCGGATCAGCGCGTGGGCCACCGTCGGTTTCGTCAACTTGTCCGGCCCCCAGCCCGGGGAAGGCTCGGCGGAAATGCCGGAAGCAGGTCCCAGGTAGGGCGTGAGGTCGAAGTTGTCCACCACCACTCTGGTCCTCGGCACTATGGTACAGTCATACCCTTCCACCCGGATGTATACCGACACGCTGCCCGAGGAGGGGGGCTGCCCGCCGCTACCGGACGTGGTCTGGGTGTAGATGACGAACCGGGTGAGGTGCTTGGTCCAGACCACCAGGTCCTGGCCCACGTCTATTCTGCCGTCACCGCCGGCGGGCAGGGCGTCTCCGGCTTGCTGGCTGTCGGAGGTCATTACGGTGGTTATCTTGGTGAAGACGCCTTGCCGGTAGTAGCCCACTTCCTTGCCCGCCTGGCCGGCAAACACCAGCCTTACGGCCCGGTCAAAGACCAGTTCCTGGTCCTCGGCGCCCACTTCGATGACTGCCTGCACGGTGGCGGTCTTGCCGGGGTCCGGGGTCACGGTGACGCTGCTGTTGGGCTTGATGGTGGGGAGGTTTAGGGTGCCCGCCCAGGTGAGGGGCGCACTGATGCCGGTGTTCTGGGGTATCTCTACCTTTACCTGCCCCGCACTGGTCTCAGCCTGCACGGTTAGAGCTTGGGGGATGGTGGCGCGCTTTTGCCCCTCGGTTTCAGTAACCAGCGGTATTAGGTTGAGGCGGGCTTCGGTGACGTTTTGCGGCACGGTTACGGTGGCCGCAGGACTGTCTTGGTCCAGGGTGAGGTCTTTTTGGGCCTCGCTGACCATTACCTCTTGCTGTCTTACCGGTGCGGGGTTGAGGTATAGGGTTATGGGAGCGGAGTCGACCGCCCCGGGCTCGACTACGGCGCTGGCCTTTATGACCACGGTTACGGGGGTGAGGCGGCTTAGGGCCTGATGGGCCGCGCCGGTGACGGTGATTATTACGGTGTTGCCCTCGCCTTTGGCCGCGGCAGCGCTAAGCCCCGCCGGCAGGCCGGTAAGGGTGAGATCGGCGGCGGAAAGGTTGTCCTTCACCGTTCCCGAAGTCAGTTGTATGCTCCAGGCGTTGTCGCTCTGGGCAACCTCCCGGTTCCCCGCCGCCAGGGTCACGCTGGGGTCGGTAGCCTTCCCGGCCACTTTGACCGCCGCGTATTCCCCGAAGTAGTAGATGGAGGTGCGGCCGCCGTTATAGGCCCCGTTGTGGCGCACGAACTTGTCGTAGGCCAGAAGCGCCTGGTAGCCCTGCTCGGTGGCCATGCCGGTTACGCCGCTGCCGTCCAAGGTGTGCAGGATGGAGCCGTCGGCCTGCAGGAAGTCCAGCAGCGCCTCCACCAGATTCTTGTTCTTGGTGAACCGCTCCGAGGTGGGATCGATGCCGTTGGCGCACAGGGCGATTATGGCCTGCGACACGGACTCGCTGTTATAGGTGCCCCAGGAGTAATAACCGCCTTCAGGCGCTTGTTTTTGCGCCAGCCACTCTACCGCCCGGTCGATGGCCGCCGAAACGTCCTCCCGGTCACGATAGGGCGCCAGACCGATGAGGGTCATGGCGGTGATGTCCACGTCGCTGTTGCCCGTGGCCCCCAGATCCCAGCCGCCGTCGGCGTTCTGGTGCTCCAGCAGGTACTGAATCATCCAGTCGCGGCTGTAGCGGGCGTCGGCCGGTATCGGCCAGCGCATGGTGTCCAGGGCGATCAGGCCGTAGATGACCCCGTTCAGCCCCTGGAAGGTGATGTCCCGGGGCTGGCTGGGGCCGGCGGGCGGGTTGGCGGGGATGTAGAAGTTGTATATTCTTTCCAGCAGGTTGTAGCCGCCCACGTTCCGGGGGTCACCCCCGGCGGCCACAATGCCCAAAACCCGCCGCTCGTGGTCGGTTACCTTTTCCAGCTTGGTGTTGACTATGGTGGCAAAGTAGTTCTGGACCTCAGCGGTCACGTTGCTGAGGTAGTTAGCCGGGATTTCTTCACCGGCGTTCCTAAGCCCCACCACCAGCCAGTCGGAGCTGTAGGTTCCCTGGGTCTTGACGTAGTTGGTAACCAGGCCGATTGCCTGCCGTACCCGGGTGATGAGGGCGTCCTGCGCCTGGGGTTGGTAGTATACGGTGTAGGTCCGATGGGCTTTGTTCCCGGCGGCGTCGGTGGCTTCCACGGTGATGGAGTTGCTGCCCTCGGCCAGGGTGCAGGTGTAGCTGCCGCCCTCGGCCGGGGTCAGGAGGGTTTGGTTCAGGCGCACTACGGGTGTAACCGGCCCGTCGGTTTCGTCCTCCGCCGCCACGGTGAAGCTCAGCTCGGCCAAGGCTACGCTCATGCCGTCACTAAGCCCGGTTACGGTGATGGCCGGCGGGGTGGTGTCGGTCGGCGCCTGGGGGGTTGAGAGCGTAAATTCCTCTTTCTCCCCGGCAACCGCCACCACTGCGGTGTACTCCCGGCCCGGCGGCAGCCGGAAGACCTTCTCTGCTTGACCCTGAGAGTCGGTGTCAAACTGGTCGATGTAGTAGCGGGTGGAATCGGCCTCAACCACCAGGGTCACCGGCTGCCCCGGATAGGCGGTTTGCAGGCTTAAGGTAATCAGACCGCCGGGCTCCACCGTGGGGTAAACCTGGAGGTGGTCTCCGGTGGTGGAGGCCACGGTTATGAGAATGGAGGCCGGCTTTACCGCGCCGTCGGCGCCGAAGATGTTCCAGCCCTCGCAGCTCACCTCGTAGGTGCCGGGCGCGGTGAAGGTGATGGCTGCCCGGCCCTGGGAATCGGTGGTTACGGGGTTATCCCCCACCAGCCAGGGCTGGCCGTTGACCAGCAGGGTGGCGTTGGGGATGGGCCGCACCTCGGTCTCGCCCACCCCGCTGGGGGCGGAAAGATCGGTCCTCTCGCCGGTTAACGTGAAGTGAACGGTTTCGCCCGGCTCCACTTCCTCCCGGTCGGCCCGGAAATTCACGTACCAGGCGTCAAAGCCGGTGGCGGAGTAATACCAGACCACTTCGTCCCCGTCGTTTAGGTAGTAGGCCTGAGAGCCGTAGTTGGGCAGCCAGCCGTTCACCCGGTAGAGCCAGCCGGACATGGGGCCCTGGTCGAATTCCCGGTCCCCGCCGATCATGGCCACGTACAGGGCCCAGCCGTAGTCCTGAACGTCGAACTCGGTGGGGCCGTCTACCGGATTATTTGGGTCGTGCTTGGTGAAGCCCCTATCCGTAAGGGCCTTGAGCAGGATGTGCAGGGCCGTGGGACCTTCAAACCGGTCCACCTCCCAGCCCTGGGAGTAGGGGTTGGCCGAGGAGCCCGTGCCCGGGTTAAGGTAGGGGCCGCCGGCGCTGCCCAGGCCGAAGCGGGCTACGCTGATCCTGGTTCTGGGGATGATGGTCCGGTCGTAGCCCTCTACCCGGAGGTAGGCGGTCACCTCGCGGTCGTAGTTGACCGGAGGAGGGGCGGGAATGGTGCTTCCGTAGTAAAGTATGGGGGTGTCGAAATAGTTGTTGGCGTAGGGGGTTCCCAGCCCCACCACCAGGAAGTCCCGCCGATCGAAGACGTGGAAGTCGCAGACCGTGGCGGCCAGCAACTCGTCGCTCTGCCTTCTTACCTGGTACCAGTTGCCGTCGGCCTTGCGCAGGTAGAGCTTGCCGTCCATGACGGCGTAGAGGTCGTCCAGAGCCGTGCCGGCAAGTTTGGTAGGCGCGTGGGGCGCCTGGCCCAGGCTGGCCCACTGGCCGGTAGCGGTGTCCAGAACTGCTATTTCCCGACCGTAGCCCACCAGGAGCTTCCCGTCGGCGGTTTTCCCGGTGCAGGTAGCGGCCTTGCCCGCCACTTGCGGCAGGGGCGTTACCGGCGTCCAGGCCCGACCGTCAAAGTAGTGCAGGCCTTCGGCCGTGCCCGCGTAGACGGCGGTGGTTACCGTCCCGTAGACGCTGTCGGCAACCGAGAATCCGTCCAGGCAGGTCACGGTCTTGCCGCCGAAGTAGTCCAGCAGGCTCCAGGAGAAGCCGTCGTAGCGGTAAAGCCCGCCGTCTCCCCGGGCCACGTAGATCTCGTCGGCGCTAAGGCCCCAGATGCGGGCCGGGTTTTCCACCCCTTCTACCCGGGTGAGGTCGGCGCCGTTGTAAAGGTAGAGGCCGGGGCTCATCGGGCTTTGGGTGCCGAGGTTCACCAAATAGATGTGGTTTTTGTCCGGACCCCACAGATCGGTGAATTCGTACTGGTGGTTTTTGCGGTCAATGGCGTCTACCTTGTAGCCGCAGTAGAGGCTGGTCCAGCGGTCCTCCCCCACGTAAGCCACCAGGGAGCCGTAGACGCTGATCCCGTACATGTCCTGGGGGGAGAAAACCAGCAGCTTGGTTAGGCCGTCTTTTACGTAGTCGAATATGCCGCCGATGGAAGAGGCCGGTTGCATTTCCAACCGGTAGGGGTGCATTTCCCGGAAGTCGTACTTTTGCACATATACTTCTTCTGCCCGGGCCTGCCCCGGGGGTAGCGCCAGGGAAGTGGCCAGCAAAAGGGCGGCTACCAGGCAGGCAAGCAGCCTCTGGGAGAGACGGCTCGGCTTTCTCATTCTGGCTAGCATTCTTGCTCACACCTCCCCGAAAAGCCTTACTCTACGCTCCATACCAGCGGCACCGCCAGCAGGGGCCGCATGCCCTCAAAGCTGTCCCACACCAGGGCCTTTAAGGTGTAGGCGCCGCTTGAGGGAATGGTGAGGCCGCCGGCGGTGAGCTCCGCCTGCTCTCCGGCTCCGACCTCGCGCGAGGTCGAATCATAGGCCACCATGGCCTTGCTCTGCTCGTCGTAGAGGCAGACGATCAGGGTGACCGGCTGGGAAGCAGTGGTCTGGTTGCTGATGCTCACGGTTACGCTGGCGGTATCGTCCAGGGAGAAGCCGCCGGTGCCCACCCTTTCGATCTGCAGCTCGCCACCGGCCGCCGGCGGCAGGGTGACGGAAAGTTTCACCGGAGCGTTCTGCCAGTTGCCCGCCGCGTCTTTGGCGATGAGGTATATCTCGTAGGCCGTGCCGGCGCTGAGGCCGCTTATGGACCGGCTCACTTCCTCCGTGCCCGGCACCTCTGCCGGGGTCCAGCTCTCATACTCGCTTCCGGGAGCCACCCCCTCTTCCACCACCCGGTAGTACGCCGTGCCGGGCTCGTTTAGCTTGAGCCTGAGCGTAAAGCCGGTGGGTACTATGTTGTCTACCGAAGGATAGCCCGGGGCGAACTGCGGCGGGGTGGTGTCCGAAGGGGCGGGGTTATAAGTCACGGTGTAGGTGGCCGTGGCTCGGTTGCCGGAATCGTCCGTGGCTTCGATGTGGATGCTGTTCTCGCCCTCGGCCAGGGTTACGGCAAAGAGGAAGCTGCCGTCTGGCTGGCGGGTGCCGAAAATAACCTGGCCGCCAGCCCCGCCCAGCTTCACCACCGGCACTACCGGGCCGTCCACTTGGTCGTAGGCGCTGACGGTAAAGCTCAGCTCCGGGGAGGACACGGTCATGCCCTCGCTAAGCCCGGTGACGTTAATCGCCGGGGGCGTGGTGTCGCTCGGCGCGTAGCGGGTGAGTTTGTAGAGGTCGGAGCCGATGGCGAAATATACGCTGCCATCCAGGCCGGTGCAGGCGTTGGTGGGGCTGGGGGTGCCGGTAAGGTCAGCCGGCAGCTCTAGCTCCCTCCAACTCGTGCCGTCAAAGAACTGGGCGGTATCCCGGTGGACGAATATCAGGCCGGCACCCAGCCCAATGCTTCCGGAGGTGGTACCCTGCAAATAACTGACATCAAAGGCTGCTTCTTCCGCCCAGTTCCCGTTTCTGTACCGATAAATATGTCCAGTATCACCAAAGGCGGCGCTGGTAACGGCGAGTATATCCTCGTCATTTAGCGCCCATATTCTCTGGAGGCGGTTCAGGTTCAAGCCCACCGGCGAGATGTCCGCCCACTCCCCGCTGGTTCGGTTGTACCGGTAGAGTACGGGCCGGTTAGTGTTCGAGGACAGATACCCCCCGAGGTACAGGTAGCCGGAAGTGCACGCCCCGGTGAGGAATCTGGCTTGGGGAAGACCTGCGGCCTCGTAGTCTATCTTCTGCCAGACGTTTAGCGCGGGATTATAGCGCGCCACCCCCTCGCGGAAGGAAAAGACTTCGTTGCTGTCCCCAACCAGATACTGCGGATTGGTTATTTCGCATGGCATCCGGTCATACACCACACCGCTTACGCTGCGGCGAAGGTAGTAAGTGCCTGATCCGGCCCGTTCCGTGAAGAAGAAGTCGTCCTCCGCCAGGGCATACGCTCTCATGATCGGATACCCTAGGTCGCGCGAGGTTCCCTGGGCAAAATCAACTATGGACGCGTTCTGGGACGCCTTCGAGCCCCGGACCACAAACCTATCCGGGCCTATGTTGACCAAGACTCCGGAGGCGTCCACCGGTCCAAGCTTCTGCCAGGTATAGCCCTGGACCTTGGCAGTGGTGGTGAACTCTAGCTTGTACGTGGTGGCCGGAACTCCATTTTTGGTGAAAAGAAGGTAAGCATCGTACGAGTGCTCGGGTTGGAGGCCAGACACCGTTCCAGTTCCCCTACCAGTGCCGTACCAACCCCAGTCAATCTGGCGACCACTGCCTATGATGCTGTCCACCGAGGGCTCCGGCGCCCCATGATCCAACAACAGGATATAGCTACTACTCATATCGAGCCCCTCGGCGGCATACTCGATAACCACAAAGGTGGAACTTAAGGTGGCCACCGCGGGTGGATAGGTGAACTCCGGACCGTTAGCCGCATGTGCATTCCCAGGCACCGAAGAGTAAGCGGAAAGAAAGATTAGCGCGGCGAGCGCTGCCAGAACCAAGCGATTGCCGCTTCTTTTCCTTATGGTAAGCATGGGCTGACACCTCCCATGAAAAAACCACTAGATTTAGGGGAAGACCCCGGTATAGGAAAGGCACCTGCGTTTCTAAATAGTAATAAGGCAATAACGAGCCAAAACGGAGAGGTGCCTCTGCGCGGGCGTAGCCCCGCGCAGAGGCATATTCTCGGCTTCCTAGTGGACATAGTAGAGATAACCCGAGTCATCCCCGTAGAAGAGCTTGCCGTCAGCGGCCGCAAAACCCTGCAGCACGTAGTTTTGGCTGGTATAGGTCCATCGGCCTTCTGACTTCCATTGCTCTTCTTCTTCGTCGTAGTAATGCTTTACGCAGACGGCCCGGCCTCCCTGGTTGTTTTCCGTGACATAGATGTAAATCTCGGTATCGGAAGCCGGGTAGACCACAGGTGAGGACTGGATTATCCGCAAATTCAGGTCATTGGGATCCTCACTTACCAGTTCGACAGGACGTCCAAAACCACCGCCGGAAACCGGCACCGCCCACAAGCCGGAACCGCCGTAAATCCGGCCCATTCCCACGTACACCCAGTCGCCGTACCTGACCGGCGTAGAGGTGCAGTAGTTCTGCGGCTGTACGGGAGTTACTGCGCCCACTATCCTCTGGGTTGTTGGGTTATACTCAAGCTGGTACAGGTACCCGTCAGCAGAGGTCAGGTAGAGATAGTCGTTCCCAGTGGCGTTGTCGTAGTAACAAATAGAGGAGCGTATAGGCTCATTGCTCTGCGTCAGGTCGTAGGCCTGCACGCCGGGGGTGTTGGTGTCCTGGTCTACCTCTATTGCATTGCCGTCCTGGTCCGGCTCCAACTTTACCACGTGGACCTTACCGTCTTCGTCACCGAAAATGGCCACATCGTCCACGCAGGCGGCTCCGGCCCAGTAGTAACCCTTGGGCGAACCTCCGGTGTACTCCCACTTGACCTGTCCCGTATTGGCATCAATGCAGAAGTACTTTCCGCCCGTACTGCCCGTCCATTTACCCAGCAAGAGGTAGGAGCCAGTGGCGTTCTGGTAGTACTTCAAAGGCGTATTGGCCTGGCCGGACTGGGCGAGGTTGCAGAAGTTGCTGTTCAAGCTGAGCGCACCCGTACCCAACCCCGTCACCTTCTCCACCCCCATGCTCTGGGCTATCACCTGGCAGTCGGTGAAGCAGCAGGTGGCGGTGGAGGAAGCGGAGGTAGTATAATCGAACACGAAGCGGATGTCGTAGTTTACGCCTGAATTAGGGAAGTAGGTGGTGCTGATGTTTTCATTGACCGGTACCCACGTATCGTAGGCCGTAGGCGTAATGGTCAGCGCCGTGTTCCAGGTGGAATCGCTGGGCCTTTTTACTTGCACCTTGATGAGCCGCTGGCTGGGCGGAGATCCGGTATACTGCTGCAAGTAGGAAAAGGCAATGCGCACGTTGGAGTTGCTGGGCACGTACACGGTCTGCTGGATATAGCCGTCTCCGTCGGTGGAAGGATCGTTCTCGTGGATCCGGGCACAGGTCTTACCCGATACGGTGGTCTGGGAAAACTCCGGGGAACCGGCCGAGCTACCCGTGGTCCACCCGTCTAAACTCGTGGTAAAGTCCTTGTTCTGAGTCTGGTTTAAATGGGTGTTTACCCCAAGGAAAATGCTGTTCCCGTCAGAGGCCGGGGTGCAAAGTTGGAAACCCCCCGTGTCTACGGTCAGCGGTGTGGATCCTGCCACCAGGGAATTGCCGCTGGTGTAGTACTCGTATAGCTTCTGGAAGGGGAAGACGTAAACGTAGCCCGTGTCGTTGGTGGTCACGTAAATAGGGGTGGAATCTATGCCGAAAAAGCTCCCGTATTCGGTTTGCACTGAGGTGACCGTAGCGGTAGACCCGGTGGGCAGCGCCGCACCGGTGTAAATCCCGCTGTTCTTCGCGTCCTTCTGGAACTGCGGCCAGTCGGCGGCAAGCGCCGGCGTGGCCGCAACCAACGCAACCAATAATAAGGCAAGAAAGATTACCAACGTCTTCTTCCCCACGTTTAAAGCACCTAGACTGATAGGCATTTTCCTACGAACCTCCCCAATCGTGAAATTGGACTTGGGCCTACAGCCCTGTCCAGTTCCCCACCCTTGCTTCTGCCGCTTCCGCCCGACCTTTGTGGTTGCTCGGGATTACAGACGTTACACGGCAAGATGGCAACTGTTTATCTCGCGTAATCCCTCACCTCCCCGGGGGCAGTCGGAATACCCACGTGCCCGACACAACTTCTCCCTACCTACTTCCCCAGCTCCGGCAGCTTCTGCAATAGCCGGTAAAGCACCACCGCTGCCTCCGCGCGGGTGGACTGGCCCCGGGGCTCAAAGCGGTTGGCCTGCCGGCCCCGCATCAGGCCCTCCCGCACCGCCAGGGCTACGGAGTTTTTCGCCCAGGGGGAGATCTCCCCGGCATCGGCAAACCCGGCCAGCAACCGGGCCGTTTCCCGGTCGTCAATGCTCAGGTCCGGGCCGCTCTTGGACAGGAGCCGCACCATCATGGCCGCCACCTGCTCCCGGGTGATGGGCTGCTGCGGCGAGAAGGTGCGCTCGCCGGTGCCGGATACCAGGCCGGCCGCAGCCGCCGCCCCCACCATTCCCCGGTACCAGGCGCCAGCCGGCAGGTCGCTAAACCGGGCCGCGGCTTCGGGATCGGCCGCAAGTCCCGCCATCCGGGCCAGGATGACCGCGAATTGGGCCCGGGTGACGGTGGCCTGCACGCCTCCGTTATTTACCCACCCCCGACCCTGGCTGGCAGCCCAGCCAAGCAAGAACCCCGGCTGCTTCCGAAAGCCGGGGTCTTGACGGTGCGCAAGGCACTATCGGGAGCGGTACGCCCCTGGCGGCCGTTTAATCGCCCGTCGGCCGCCCGGCATTACCGCCACCAGCTTCCCGCCTTTCCTCGGAAGGCCGAAGCGGTCCACCGCCGGGGCAGGTCTCCTGGCTTGCGGATCCTCGCTCTCCTCCGCCTTCCCGTCCCTCACGCGCGACAACCTGCTGACAGCGCCGCCGCACGGCAACGGACAGTGGCACCCTGGAAGGTCGCTCCCCGCTTACAGTGGCCGGGCCGCCCGGGATTCGCACCCGGTTCCCTTTTAATCCGGAAATCTCCCGGAACCCCTGCGGTAGCTCTGTTCAGTTTTGCGGCCGGCATACACCGCCATAAAATACGAAAGGCACTCCCCCCTTGGGTGAAGTGCCTCCGGTGGTCCGGTCGGCCGGCAGAGGTTTTTAGACAGTATTTCCCGTCATCAGATAGCTTAACCGGCCTTTGGGCGTTCAGTCAATCCCGGATTTCGCCTCCGGCTACAGCATTTTTCGCGCCCAGAGCTCGCCTAGCAGCGCCGCTAAGGCCAGAGCGGCCAGAATCGGCTCCATCGGCACCTCCGCGCCGGTTTTCCTTTCCAGCGGCAGGGCGAAGACATTGGCGTTCCAGTCCACCACCCGCCCGTAGGCGGCGGGCAGGAAAATATCCTGCTCCCGGAGGGCGTCAAACTCTGGGGAATAGTCCAGGTAGACCGTCCGGCGGGCCTGCTTTAGAATACTGCCGCTCCTTACCAGCCGGAAGTCCAGGGCGTAGCTGCCGGTTTGCTCCAGGTCGAACTCCCCCACCCATGCCCCTTTACCGACCGGCTCTAGTTCCAAGAGCCGCTTGTTTTCCTCTGCCGAGGGCGGAAGGACCAGCAGTTGCAGCGCTTCCCCGGCCTGAAAGCTGCTGGCGGATACGCTGGCCTTCACCCGGCACCCTCTTTGTATCAGGCTTATGTCCAGGCCTTCGCCGTCAGCGGCGGTCAGATCCCCCAGCACCCGGCTGAAGAAACCTTGCAGGCCGCTCCAGCGTATCCAGTCCCGGCTCCATTGGCCGCTTAAGTCCGGCGTCCACGCGGCTACCCGGCCCAATCCGTACTGCCACCGGGCCAGCACCGGGTCCCCGGTATCGCTCACCAGGATGGCTTCCGCCCCTTCCTTTAGACCGGTTCCGGTATAGCCGTAAAGCCTGGGAAGAGCCGGCGGCTCGCCCGCGGTCCCTGGAGGCCGGGGAATGAACTCCCGGTCGTTCAAATACCGCTTGACCGCGGCGTAGGCCTCTTTCACGAAGATTCCCGGTACCTCCCCCAGATAGTCGGTATAGTAGCTGCGCCCGCCGCCGCCCTCGGCCAGCCTGCGAATGAGTTCACGATCCGCGTCCCGGCCCACCGCCACGGCCGAGAGGGTAATGCCCCCGGACTTCATGCGCCGCAGGATGGTTTCGTAGCCCTCCTTCTCCGCCTGGCCATCGGTAAGCAGAATAAGGTGCTTTACCTTGACGTCGGCCTGCTCCAGGGCCTCGACCGCCAGCTCCAGGGCGGGCAGGATCAGGGTGCCGCCCCCGGGAGCCAGCCTGCCCACCCGGTCCCGCACCGTTTCCCGGCTGGAAAGCGGCGCCAGGGGCACCACCCACTCCTGCCGGTCCGAGAAGGCCAGCACTCCCAGCCGGTCGCCTTGGTCCAGCACCTCTACCGACTTCAGCACCGCTTCCTTGACCATTTCGATCTTGCGGGTCCCCTGGCTTTCGTCGTTCATGCTGCCGGAGCAGTCCACCACCAGCACCAGACCGGTGTCCGGCACTTTTTCCCTCCCCTTCATGCGGCAGCTCACCGGAAGCAGGCGCTCCAGCACGGTGCCCTCGTAACCTCCCGGGCCGAAGGCGTGCTTTCCCCCCACCACCAGCAAGCCCGAACCCTGATCTTCCACGCTTTTCTGCAGGGCGGTTTCGAAACCTCCCGGCAAATCCCGGTGCTCCACGTTGGCCAAGACCACCAGGTCGTAGGAGGAAAGGCCCCCCGGTTCCGTAGGGGCTTCTTGGGGCCGTCGCTCTACGACCGTGTAGCCGAGGCTTTGCACCAGCCGGGCCACGTTGGTGGCGTCCTCCTTCTCGCCTATCACCAGCGCCGCCGGAGCGCCCAGCAGAGGCACGGAAACCGTGAAGCTGTCGTTGCGCGGGTTTGCGTCCCCGGCAAAGCTTATTTCCCCCCAAAAGACCGCCTCCGCTTCGCCCTCCGCCGGCACCGAAAAGGAAAGCGAGTTGTAGCCCGGCTTTACGGCTACGTTTTCCTCCCGCACCTTGCGGCCCTGGCTAAGGAGTCTGAAGACCCCCACCCGTTCGTCATCCGCGTACAGTTGCGCCTCCAGCGTAATCCGGGTCCCCGGATAGGCGCCGGCCGGTCCCCTGAGCGAGACCAACTGCACATCGCCACTTTCGGTATCCGACACGGGGAGCACCACCAGGTTGATTGCTTCCTCTCCCAGGCGGCGCAGGACCGGCTCGGAGTTGCCGAGGTTCTCCCGGCCGTCGGTAATCAGGACCAGCCTGCGGTTGCCTCCCCGGGGGAAATAGTCCCGGCAGAACTCCAGCGCCTTCTGAATATCGGTAAAATTAGGGTCAACAACTGCTTCCAGCCTCACTTCCCCCAGGGTTCGGGAAACCGGGTGCTCTACCGCCGGCTCCCGGGCGAAGCTCACCACCGCCACTTGATCCCACCGGCCCCGGTTTTCTCTCACCTGGCGGTTGAGGAAGGCCTCAATCTCTCTCGCCTTTTCCTGCACGCTCAGGGAGCGGTCCACCAGAAAAACGGTGGTAGTGCGGGTGGCAGGCAAGCTTACCCTCAGCCCCCACGCCGGGGGAAACAGGCAGGCCAGGGCCAAAAACTTGAGCGCCCCCCAGGCCAGATATTTCCGCCGGGAATATACCCGCCTGAGCTGAGCTGCCCGGCACACAAAGTAGGCGAGCACCAGAGCCCAGGCCGCCGTGAGCAGAATTTCTGCCCGGTCATAGCCCACGCCTGGCCACCTCCCCCTCCAGGAGCAGCAGAGCCAGCACCAGGGCCAGAGCCGCCCTTGCAAGCGGCACGGCCAGCGGATTTGGGGGCGGGCGGCTTGCGGCCGAAGCGGCGTCGAGCCCTTCTCCCGTTATCAGGGCGGCGGGCGGGTTGTCCGGGTGTTCCCCGGCCGCGTCGGCGGCCAGCCATTGGACCAGGTTGTTCACCAGCAGGGGAAAGTCGGGCCGGGTGACGAGGTTGGTGCGGCGGAAGTCCAGACTGGAGTAGACGGTTCTCCGCCCGTTTTCTACCCCGGCGACCATCACCGGCAGGTCGCCCGCCTTCAACACCACTTGCATCCCCTCCCCCGCCGGAAGGGCCACCGCCCCCTCCAGGTAAACCTCTTTCAAAACCAAACCCTCGGTTAAGGGGGAGGGAAGCGCCTTTAAGGGGAGGCGCTCGTTAACCTCCGGTAGCGCGGAGCCGGCCGCCAGGCACCAGACCCCCGCCCTCTCCGGGAGAGCGGGCGGCAGTTGGCCGTCGGCTGCAATCACTACCTGGGCCCGACTTGCCTCCTCCCCGGCTGCCTCTTCGTTGCTTTCGACCTTGAGCAGCGCCGCGTCGGCCATGGCGGCGAGCGCCTTTTCCACAAAAAAGTCGCCCCCGAGCAAAAGCACTCTTTTCTTTCCCTGGTTTCCCGCCGGCACGAAATAGGCGTTGTCCTCTGCCAGCGCGTCCGGGTCCTCTATTTTAAGGGTGAGCACCCCTTCGGCCGCCGGCGCCGCCAGGGAATACTCGGCCTCGGACTGAGGAGACAGCTCGGCGGCAACAGCGTCCAGCAGCGTAGACCCCTGCCACAGGCTTAGGGTGACCTTTTTCTTCCCGGAGGAATAGTTCTTTACCGCGAACAGAACTTCCCCGTGGTAGTAATCGTAGCGCGCCCGGATAAGGCCCACGTTGTCCAGCGCTCCTCCCACCCTCACTATCCGGTCGCCCAGTTGCAGGTTCTTGTCCGTCACCAGGATGACCGGGGAGGGATAGGCGGCCAGCCGGGCGGCCGCCAGGGCGGCGTTCAGGGGACGGGAGGCGCACTGAGCGCGGGCCAGGGCCTCCAGCGCCTCGCGGGGAGCGGCATCAACGACCAGCTCCTGGACTCCTTCGGCCAGCAGGACAAGCGTCACCCTGGCGCCTTCCGAAAGATCGCGGATAATCCGGCCCGCTTCCTGCCTGGCCTGCTCGAACCTGCTGGTTCCCGCCTCCACCGCCCGCATGGAAAAGGACCCGTCCAAGGCCACCACCACCCGCTCCGCGGGGAAGGGGCGGGCCCAAAGCGGCCCGGCGGCCGCCAGGACCAGGAAGAGCCCCGCCAGGAGTTGCAAGAGGAGCGACAGGTACCGGTCCAGGCGCCTAAGCCGGAACCCCTGCTCCTCCCTCAGCGCCTCCTCCCAAAACCGCAGGCTGGGCACCCGGTATTCCACGACCGGCTGCTTCTTGAGATAGAGCAGCACCATTACCGGCAGGAGTAGACCCAGCAGCCACCCTTCCGGTCTAAGAAAGCTCATCCCCCCATCGCCACCGCCTGTCTGAGGACCAGCACCGGGTCCGCGGTGGTAGGCGCCCACACGTACCAGGCGCCCCGCCGAAGGCACTCTTCTCTGGTCTCCACCAGGAAGCGCTTCACCTTCTCCCTGTAGCGGCTCCTGGCCTCGGCCGGGAAATGCACCCTTGTTACCCTTCCGGTTTCCGCGTGCACCAGCTTCAGCTCCTCCCCCACTGGGGGTTCCAATTCCTGGGGAGAGATTATTTGCACCAGCGCCACCTCCCGGCCACCGGCACCCAGCCGGTCCAGCAGGGCGCCGACCTCCAGATCCAAGAAATCGGACAGCACGAAAACCAGCCCCGCCCCGCGGAGGCCGGCGCCGGCAAAAGCCCGGCCCGCCGTAACCCCACTTGGCCTTAAACGCAATACCAGCCGCGTGAGTTGGTAGAAAGGCTCTATTCCCGCCGCGTTTTCCGTCAACGCCTCGGACTGCCCCCGGGCGATGAAGAAGGAAACCCGGTCCCGCTGGCGCAGGGCCAGGTAGGCAAGGCCCAAGGCCAGCTTCACCCCCATTTCCCACTTGCCCGGACGGCCGAAATCCATAGAGGCGCTGCCGTCGAGCACTACGGCCACCTGCGCCTGCCTTTCCTCGCTGAAGTCCTTAAGAAAAAGGCTTCCCGTCCGGGCGTAGGCCTTCCAGTCGATCCTCCTCGGGTCTTCTCCGGGGATATAAGGGCGGTGGCCGTGGAAGTCCAGGGAACTCCCCGGCCGCAGGCCGGGGTGGATGCCCTCTCCGGCCCCGGTGAGACGTTGGCGCAGCCGGATGTTCCCCAGGTGCCGGATTTCCCGCAAAAAGCCTTCCAGTTCCGCCGGTCCCGGCATCCTAGCCCAACCTTTTCAGGATATCTCTAATGATGGCGTCGCCTTCCACCCCGTCGGCTACGGCCTTGAAATTCAAAAAGAACCGGTGCCGCAGGCAGGGCAGGGCCATTTCCCGGACGTCCTCCACCGACACGTTGAACCGGCCTTGGGCCAGCGCCCTCACCCGGGCGGAGGCGATCATGGCCTGCACCCCGCGCGGGCTGGCTCCGTAGCGCACATACTCCCTCACCAAGGGCACGTCCGTCCGATCCGGGTGGGTCTGGAGCACAATCTGCACCGCTTTTTGCCTTGCCGTCGAGGGAACCGGCACCCGGCCGGCCAAATCCTTCATGAGCAGAAGCTCTTCCCGCGATAGCCGCTTCTGCAGCCGCAGGCCGTCCCCCCCGATGGTGGTCACGTCGAGGATCCGGTGGATGTCCCGCTCGCCGGGTAGCCGCACCTGGAGCTTGAAGAGGAAGCGGTCCAGTTGGGCTTCCGGGAGACGGTAGGTGCCTTCCATTTCGATGGGATTCTGGGTGGCCAGAACGAAAAACGGTTCCGGCAGGCGGTAAGTAACCCCGCCGACGGTGACCGCCCCTTCCTGCATGGCCTCTAAAAGGGCGCTTTGGGTCTTGGGGCTGGCCCGGTTGATCTCGTCGGCCAGTACCAGGGAACCGAAAAGGGGGCCGGGGCGGAAGGTGAATTCCAGCCCCCGCTCCGTGCGGTTTACTACTTCGGTGCCGATGATATCCGCGGGCATCAAGTCCGGAGTGAACTGGATGCGGGAAAAGGGAAGGTCCAACACCCGGGCGAAGGACTTTACCAGAACCGTCTTGCCCAGTCCCGGCGCTCCTTCCACCAGCACGTTCCCTCCGGCCACTATGGCAATCAGCACCTGCTCCACTATTTCCCTTTGCCCGACCACCTGCTTTTCCACTTCGCCCACCACGGCCTCAAACCGAGCCTTAAAGCTCTCTAAGACCTGAGTTTCCCTTTCCGCCTCAATTGCCGGCTCCATCGGTCTGGTCCCCCCTGAGCGCCCGAAAATACCCCATCACCAGCCGCTGCTTCTCGGCCGGCAGATTGTACCCGTCAAGGTAGGCCGCCTCCCCAGCCGGAAAATCCCGGTAAAGGGGTTGGCGCAGGGCGGCTTCGCCGGCCAGGCCGAGGACCCGGTCGGACGGCCTTTCCTCCACCCGGCCCCGGTCTTCCTGCCACTGCCCCCGCGCTTTCAGCCAGGGCGAACCCGAGCCGGAGGCGAAAACCGGGGCGTCGCTCTTTTCAAGACCGGCCTGCAACCCGGCCTCCCCGGCTCCTCCGCCGGGCACGTCCCCTCCGCCCAAGGCCCAGGCCTTCCGCTCGGGCCGGCGCCCAAACTGGCCTGCGGCCGTGGCCGCCTCCCGGCCGGCCGCCTCGCCGTCCAAGGCCACGGCCCTATTGTTGGTCCCCAGTTCGCCCCCGCCGACGTGGGCCACTTCCCCCACCTCCCGGCCCGCTCTGGCCAGCAGCCGCTCTTTGGCGCTTCTTAGCTCGGTTTGCGCCTCCTCCAGCTCGGAAAGCTTCACTGAGGACGCCAGCACCCCGGCCAAATCCTCCGGGCGAAAACCTGGACGGTCCAAAACGGCCTTCATTTCCTGCAGGATCCGCCCCTCCTCCGGTTTCAGTCCCCCTTCGGCCAGCATTCTCCGGACGTTTTCCCAAACCACGCGGAGTTCGCTTTCGCTCCCGCGCCAATCACCGAGCGCGCGGGCCGCTCCCACTACGTCTCCCGCCCGCAGCCGAGCGGCAGCTTGGGCGGCCTCTTGCCCCGCGCCCTCAAATACTCCGGCCAGGCGGCCGGCATCTGCCGAATCCAGCTCTCCCCCCAGCCCACGGAGGGTCTGCAGCGCGCCGGCGACCTCCAGGGCGGCCTGCCGGTAATCGTAGCTCCGCTCCAGCTTGCTCTCCAACTCGCGCAGAAGGGCCACCGCCTGTTTGATCAAGGCAGCGCTCGGCCCCTGGGCTTCCGAGGCCTTATCCTCCAGACTCTTTCGGATTTGCGCCAACTCCTGGACTTCCTCCTGCAAGGCGCGGTTTACCTCTTCCCGCCGGGTCGCTTCCTCCGCCCGGGGCGAGGGCAACCAAAGGATTCCCCCGGCCGCGGCAAGGAGAACGAGCGCGGCGAGCAGCTTCTTCCCCGGGAAGGCCGGCCGGTAGCTTCGGGCCGGGTTCACCAGCGCCAGAGTGCCCAGCAGTTCTTCTCGAAACGCCCGCACGAGGGGGTCGTTCCGGTCCCCGTACTCCAGGTAGGTGCAAAGGCGCTCTTTTAGGCCCAGCCGGTCGCCCACCTCCGCGGCCTGCCTTATCCCCGGCCGGCCGGTCAGAGCCCAGATCCCGCCCCCGGTCATCGACACCGCCAGTACGACCGCCGCCTTGGCGCTTACGTAGGGCAAAACCAGGAGGTGTCTCCCCAGCGCCAAGGCCAGAACGGCCGCCGCCCCCGCCAGCAGGGTCAGCGAAAGCCTCTCCAGGGCTGTTCCCAGCCAAATCCGGTTCCTCAGCCTTCTTAACGCTGCCTCTACCTTGGCCTCAACCACGGGTCAGACGACCTCCCGAGACTTTCTGGGTCGCCAGCACCAGGGCCGCTGTCACCAACCCCCAAAAGCCCAGGCAGGCGTACGCCGGAAGCAGACCTAACTGGGTGCCGCCGCCGGCCTGGCAGTAAGCTAAGCCGGCCAGGGCCAGGAGGGGATTAAGGAAGAAAACCTTCGGTATATCGCGGTCGTAGAGAGTGGTGATCACCGCCTGCCGGTACTGAACGCAGAAGTAGGCCAGTAGGCCGCCTAGGACGAGCACGCAAAAAATGAGGAACCCGGTGAGAAACCCGTTCCACCGCCAACCGGGCTTTACCGCCTCAAGAAAGCCCCGCCCAACCACCACCGCCATGCCCCACACCGTCTTTAAGGCCAAAGGAAGCAACAAGTCGGCAGGCATGGTCCGTCCGGCCACAAAAATCGCCAGGGCGACCGGAACCGTAGACGCGGCCATGACCGCAATTCCGACGCAGCTTTTCCAGAGATAACGGTTCTGCGAAGACGCCGCTTCTCTTTCCCAATAGGGCACAAACAGTGTAAAGAGGAGGAAGTCGAAGACCAGAAAATAGACGTAGGCATTACGATACTGGACCGGATTATACCCCTCCTCCCGGCCTATCCCCACCCACAGGTACAGGGCCAACACAAAAACCAGAACCGCGAGGTACACGGTTCCCAGAAGCAGATTCTCTCTCTCCACAGCAAGGACCTCGGTCAGTCGCGCCAGTCTGGGTTTCACCGGCCCGCTGCCACCCCTTTTACCGCCACCTGGGGAACCAGCATCCTGAGCTCACCTCTCAGGCTAAGAACCAAGGGGCCGTCAGACAGGTACTCTTGCAACTTTTCGCCAGATAGAACTTCTTGCTGAAGAATCTCATGCCTTCTGCCCACCGGATTGAAGACGAGAACATTCGGATTACCAGCGACAGAGGCAGGGGCAAGAACGATTTCCGTGGGCTCCAGCCCCCGCGGGATTACGTAATATACCTTCAGTTCCCCTTCCGGAGCCCCGGGGTATTCCCTTACGGCCTCGTTCTCTCCCGTCAACCCGTGCCCTCTTATCGGCCTTATAGTCTCTGGCGGAAGGTACTCCATCCGTCCGTCCTCAGGCCCTATTCGGATCGGGAATACGTGCATAATCGTGCGCCAGAAGCGTAGTTTCCGGCCGTTAATCTCCACCGCCCCTTCTTCCCGGGTAAACCCGATGAGCCTGCCGCCGGGGCCATAATCGTCCAGCTGGCAGAAGTAGTAGTCAATCAGGTGCCGCCGGTGACCCTGGACGCCGGCAGCTCGGTAGAGAAGCTCCAGATAATTGTAGTCCCCGGTTTCACTGAGGTTGTGGTCCAGCCGATAGTCTACGGTAAATCTTTCCCTTCCCTTCATTCGACCCACGGGAATAACGGTGTCCCCTACGATAAGAAAGCAATGCTCCATGGTATACGGCAAGGGATTGGTAATTCTTCCGGACAGAAGTCCATCAGGGCTTACGGTCAGGGCAAGATCCCCATCCCCACTCCCCCCTACTTCCAGAAACGAGCTGAAAACGTAATTTTCGCTGGCGTCGCTGTAGATTTCTCTAGCGAGGGCATCGGCCCGCCCACCCTGCAGGGCCCAGGCAAAGGAGGAGCCTGGAAAGGCGATCCGGGCGCCCTCCCCGGCGTAGGGATAGACGCAAGTCAACAGGAAGGTCCGGTTGAGGGGCCCGTGTAGTCTCACTCCCGCCCCTCCCGCCGCCGCCCTAGAAATGCCGGTGTACAGCGAAAGCCCAAGGAAAAGCAGGCTAAAGCAAACCACCAACGCTCCGTAGGCCCATCTACTCTGTCGCCCGAAGAAGGCCGCCACCCCTACGCACAGCACGTACAGCAGAAGCAAGGACATAACTAGGTACCAGCTGCTCTCCTCCGGTCGGATGCTTTCCGTCGCCGCTCCGCTCAGTTTCCTCGCCCCGGCAAGCTCCCTGGATAGGCCGGTCCCCCTTACCGCCTTGGCAAGAGCGTAAGCCGTAAAGTGCCTGCCGACGACTTGGCGCAGAAAATGCAGATCCTGACCAACGAGGCCTCCGGCCACCGGCACTACTATTCCGTCTCCCAGGGGCAGAGGTGCCCGTAAACCGGCCAGCACCCCGGTAAGGGTCTTGTGGCTATACTCCCCAGCCCCCACCAAAAGGCAGTTCCCCAGCCGAACCCAATCCTCCAGCAGCCGAGCCTGGTTCTCGTTCAGTTCCGCGGTTCGGAAATCCTCAACAGCGATAAGGTTTATGTTATCCAGTTCCTCCAACCGATAGGGAAGCTGCCGGTCCAGCGCCACCGTCACTACCTGCCCCTCGCCCAGTCCCTGGGTATCCAGACTAGTTAGGTAGGAAAGGGAGGCGGGGGAATCGCTGAGCAGGCCAAGCAGGAAAGTACTTTCCGGAAGAATTACCGGCGCATGATCCGTCCTGGCCTGCTCCCTACCCTCTACTTCTAGGGCAGCCTCTATTTTTTCACCCGCGCTAAATAAGGGTACGGAGAAGCGTACGGTTTTGGCCCCTCCGGCTTCCAGGTCTACCGGCGCCACATAAGTCCGTTCGCCGACCTTCAGTTTCAATTCCCCCCGACAGCCGTCGGCAGAGGCCTTTACCTCCACGGTGACGGGATTCAGCCCGCCCAGCTTGCACCTTCCGTCGAACCCGGAGCGAATGGTGAGCTCGGCGGAGGCGGCCCGGGCACCGCTGCTCCAACCCAGCAAAACCGCCCCCAGTATCAACACGGCCAGCGCCCGATAAGCTTTAACTCTGCTCCTAATTAAGATAGGGAACACGAATCACTCCCTCCGGGGTCACTACGGCTCCGAAATAGTGCTTGATAGCGCCAGGCCGATCGATGAGAATATCCAGGGCCCGGTTCAAACTCTCTTCGTCCGTACCCGTCAGCACCCACACGGGATACAGGCTGCCGATGGAGGAGCCATAGGCGTAAATCGCTCCCGCCCGACGGTGTGAGGAAACAGTATTGCCCTTAAAGTCCAGGGCTTTCACTTCGCCGTCCTCGAACTTGACGTAAACCCCTACCAGCTTATTCCGCCGGTTAACATCGTTTAATACCTCGCTTCCCGCGGCCAGTTCGTCCCATAGACCCATGAGAATGTAGTACTTCTTGGGCTCCCTCAGAACTTCCGGATCGTAGGGCGCAGTGTCCACCTGTTTGACTCCTCGGCTTTCCAGGCTCTGCTTCAATCGTTCGGCCTCCCCTTGGTACGTCGGAGTGTGCATCACCACCGTGCCGGGGTTTTTCCCCCAGAAGCCGTTCTTGAAGGGCTGGGGATAGGAACCGATCACGGCGGGAATGAACATGGTCACGCTCCAGTCGTGATAGTCCCACCAAATAACGTCTCCAGGCTGGGGGCGGTACTCCGCAACACCCACCGGAGCCAGAATGCCGTTAACCCAGTAAAACCAATCCAGCTTTTTCCTGTCCTTGCCAGTATAAAAGGTATAGCCCGACTCCAGGCCGTTAATGGCGTTCACGAATCCGCCTCCGTAGGCGGTCTGGATATCCAGGTTCCTGAACATGACTTCCATTCCCACTTCGTCTCGGACCAGCCCCACGGTCTTGGCAAACATTTCTTGATGGCCGAAGTCCCGGGTAACAATCAGATCAACCTTATAGGGGCTTTCGATATCCCCCGAGGCCTTGTAGGTTTTGGCGTTCTCGCTGGCCGGGGTGCCTTCCTTATACTTGACCTCCCCCTGCACCGGCCCCTTGTAGCCCCTATAAGCAACGCCGTCGATTACCGTTACCTGGTCGGCGCCTTCACCTGCGGCCGCGCTCCCGCCGGAGCCGTTTCCGTCCTGGCTCAGCTTGGAGCCCGGAGGCCGGTCCTGCCGGCTAACAACCGGTTCGTGGTGCCGTCCTTCCTGCCCGGTCCTCTCTTCTTCGCTCCGCTCTGAGGCGGGCTCGGACGGGTTCAAGGTTGACTGGGCGCTAGCCCTGGCATCGCCCCTCGTCTCCCGAACTCCCGCCTCCTCACTCCCGGGTTCGCTTTCCGGAACCCTCACAGGTTGGCTGCTTTCCGCTTGCCGATTGGTGATCACGGAGCCCGAATCCGCCTTGCCGGATCCGCACCCACCCAAGACGACCAGAAATGCCAACAGAACCAACGCGATCAGTCGTCTGAGATCGGGCCGCATGCTGACGATGCTCATGCCTAGTTACCCCCTGACACTGGCCAGAAAAAAGTAAGGAGGCACCCTCTTGTTGAAAGAGTGCCTCCGGTCTTCCGGTCGGCAATATTCGCCCTCGAACGCCAATCCCGTGGCGCCCTATAGGCGGCGCCACCAAACTAGCAGGGACGTTGCTTTACAATTCCATAGAACTCTTCTTTTCTTCTACCCTTACAGGCTGGCCCTCGTGAATGATAATCTTGATCTCGCCGGACTTGGTAGTGCGGATAATCCGGATCAGGTTAGCCTCTTTGGTGGTCAACTGCCGGACGCTGCTCAAGGTTCCACCACCTTTGTAGGGCCCCATAGGAAACTGGAAGACTGCTCCGGGTAGATGATAGTCTGCGACGGCCAGTCTGTCAATCTCAACTTTGAAACCTCGATCGTCTAGATCCTTGCGTCAGCCCCTTTCCGGACACTTGTCGCCTTCCCCAGGGGAACTATGCTTCTCCTTGGGCAGTATCGGAAAGTTTTCCACCAGGAAGCAATAGACAAGGATGAGCGCGCTCCACATCCCCAGGGTAATCAGGAATTCCCAGACGCTGGGAAAATAGGGCTGCCCGGCCGCTTTGGCCATGCCGGTAAATACCACGTTGAGGCGGTTGAATACGACCCCGCCCACCACCAGGCAAGAGGCGGCCAGCACCCCCCAGGTCTTACGGCTTATGGCCGGAACCGCGTACATTATAATAGGCAGAATCACGAACCCGACCATTTCCACCAGGTACATGTGGCTCTCAAACGAGCCCTCGAACAGCCGGGGAAAGGCGCCGCGGTAGCCCAGGTCGATCAGCTTTACGGCCAGGTAAACCAGCATCATCCCCAGGGTCACCCGGGTCAGGCTTCGGAATAACGGCGTCTCCGGCTCCCGCCGGTAAGCCCGGGCGGCCAGAGTTCCCTCCAGGGTGACCATGGCCGGGCCGAGGAAAAAGGCGGACCAGACGAAAAAGAAGGGAAGCAGCATGGACCACCAGAGCGGGTGCAGTTTGTTTACCGCTATGACATATAGCGAGCCCAGCGACGACTGGTGCAGGGTGGGTAACACAATACCCAGGATTAGCAGGAGGGGCATCAGCTTTTGCAGTAAGCCCTTCAGGACGGGGGCTCTTACCCTCTCGAAAAAGACTTCGCCGAACTCCAAGATTTGAACCAGCGTGTAAAGAGAAATGCACCAAAACACCTCGAACAGCACCGAGTGGTAGCCCCAGAAAAAGAACGGCCGCCAGAAATTGTACCAACGTCCGATATCCAGAAACAGGCTCACCAGCGCCACCAGGTAGCCTATTAAGGAGGTAAGCAGCGCCGCGCGGGCTACGGGCAGGTACTTATCCCGGTGCAGCACGTGCACGATCAGGGCGGTGCTAAAGCCGCCGCCGGCCAGGGCGATGCCGCACAGCAGGTCGAAACCGATCCACAACCCCCACGGCCACTGATCGCTCAGGTTGGTCACCGCGCCCAGGCCGAAGATGAAGCGATACAAGGCGGTTAAGGCTGCTACTAATACCAGCCCGATTAGTACCACCCTGGGAAGCGTGATCCTAAAGGACCAATTCCCTACTTCCATCCGGAAGAAGAAGGCTAGCCCCGGCCCAACTGTGGGTATAATCCTAACGGAGCAATTCCCTTCTGGCACCTTTTTCATCCTTATTCCCCCATCCGTTACCGCATTTTGCTTGTTCCGGCGAGCGGTCCTCCACGTCGGTTGCCAATTTCCCGGGCAACCGCACGCCGTCAACTAAGGGGTAACCGGGCGGCCCGTTTACCTGCCTGGCGATACCAGTCCGCTACTCCTCCGCATCCACCGGGGCGTACATCTCTTCTTCCGAATGGGCTACCGCTCGGCGCCGGTTGTACAGGTACATGACCGCCAGCAGGGCCCCCCAGCCCACGAATAGGTGCGGGGTCCAGCGGAGCACCGCCCAGGTATACTCCGGGAGCGGCCTCTCCGGAACCCCGGTCGGGAACCCCAGCCGTTCAAAGGGAACGTCCGAGAGGTAAAGCCAGGAGGTGCCTCCGGCTTCGGTCAGTCCGTATATCTGGCTCACGTAAAGGTCCGGCCGGGAGTACTGGCGCTGCCTGGCTTCCGCTATGATCTTGTCCCGGTCCCCGAAGGTTAGGGCGCCAGTAGGGCACGCGCTTACACAGGCAGGCATTTGATCGTTTGCGATTCGCGCCAGGCACATCTGGCATTTGAGCACCCTGGGAAACGGTTTGTCCCACTCGTACCTTAATACCTCAAAGGGACAGGCAATCATGCAGTAGCGGCAGCCCACGCAAAGTTTTTCATTGTAAACCACCGGGCCTTCCGGGGTTTTCTGCAGGGCCTTGGCGAAACAGGCGGAAGCGCAGGCCGGGTCGAGGCAGTGGAAGCACTGCCTTTTCACAAAGCGCCTCACCCGGCTCCCGTCCTTCTCCACCCGGAAGGACTGCACCACCGTCCACCGGTCAGGGGCCAGCTCAGCCGGCCCGTCGGGTTTGGCCTCCCCGCCGGCTCTTGGACCGGGCTTCAGGTCGTTGTACAACCGGCAGGCGACCACGCAGCTCTCGCATCCCACGCATTTAGTAATATCTACCAACACGGCCTGGCTACGACCCATTGCTACCACCCTTTCCGGTTTACCTTCCTGGCCCTTTACTTAGGCGGCCGGTTTGCTACCCCGCCAGAGACAGGGGCCGCAGTTTGTCGGCCCGGGAGTAGTACCGGGTGTGGAGCAGCTCCTCGGCCAGTTCGCTCATCGGGTGCTTGAGAAACCCCTGGTATAGAGCGGCCAATTCCGCATTCTCGTAGCTACTGCGTTTGCCAAGGCTCGCGTCGGCCCTATAAAGGGCGGCGATGCGTTGGGCGCGCAGGGCATCGGTGGGCGGCACGGCCGTACGGGGCTGCCCGCCGCCGCCGATGCAGCCTCCCGGGCAGGCCATAAACTCCACAAAATGCCAGGGGGTCTCTTTCCGGCGCACGGCCTCCAGGACCTTGCGCCCGTTGGCCATGCCGTGGCAAACAGCCACCCGGAGGGTGCCTACGCCCGGCATCTCCACCGCCGCCTCCTTCACCCCGGCCAGGCCGCGAACCGGCGTAAGGTTTAAAAAGGAGGCGGGAGGATCTTCGCCGGTAATGAAGAAGTAGGCGGTGCGCACGGCGGCCTCCATGACTCCTCCGGTGGCGCCGAAGATCACCGCCCCTCCGGTTTTCTCACCCATAAGCTGGTCGTATTGCTCCTCAGGGAGAGCGGCCAGGTCGATTTGTTTCTCCTTGAGGATCCGGGCCAGTTCCCGGGTGGTAAGCACAACATCTACGTCCCGCAAATCTTGGCGCTGCCAGTATTTTGCGCTGGCATTCATCTCCGGCCGCCGGGCCTCAAACTTCTTGGCCGTACAGGGCATGACGGAAACCGAAACGATGTTGCCGGGATCTACGCCTCTCCGGCCGGCGTAATAGGTCTTGACCAGAGCGCCGAGCATCTGCTGGGGCGACTTACAGGAAGAAAGGTGGGGTAGTAACTCCGGATAAAAATACTCGCAGAATTTGACCCACCCGGGCGAGCAGGAGGTAAATTGCGGCAGGGGCCGCTTGGCCTCGCCCTTGATCCGCTTGATCAACTCGGTGGCTTCCTCCATTACGGTCAGGTCGGCGGCAAAGTTGGTGTCCAATACGGCGTCAAAACCTAGCTTTCTCAGCGCCGCCACCTGTTGCCCTTCCACCCAGGCGCCGGGAGGCAGGCCGAATTCCTCGCCCAGGGACACCCTGGTGGCCGGTGCCGTCTGAACCACCACGAACTTGCTTTCATCCGCCAGTGCCGCCAGTACTTCTTGGGTGTGGTCGCGCTCGCGGATAGCACCCGTGGGGCAGAACAGGGAGCACTGGCCGCAGTGGATGCAGATGGTTTCGTCTATGACCGGTAGCCCGTAATAGCCGTAGACACTCTGCACGCTCTGGCAAACCTCCAGGCACTGCCCGCACAGTACGCACTTTTGATCGTCGCGGCTGAGGGAAGGGTTATCGGGATCGATGGGCACGCGGCCGCGCACTTGGGCCGGCAGATGGCCCGGCAGGTCGTACTGATACGGCAGCCAGCCCTTCCCGCCCACGTATGCCGGGCTCTTATCCTCCATGCAGCCGCCCAGCAGGCCGCTCAGCCCCAAAAGTAATCCGCTACCGGCCACCATCTTGAGAAACGAACGGCGGGTAAGTTCTCTCTTCTCCGGATCCATGGCGTTTGTTCTGGCCTCCATAGCACTCTCCTCCAACCAAATTCGCGACGAATACCTCGTGAGGAATAACGAACTTGAGGCTGGTATCCAGGAGGGCAGTCCCAACCCCGGCTTCTTCCCGTCCGCACGCGCCGACCCTCCCAAAGCAAGAAGGCCACGGCAACCCCGCCCGGCTGCTGCCGGGCTGAGGCCTCCGTGGCCCCAGGTCCGCTGCCACTCCAAAAAGATAAAACCATGGAGAAGACCTCCATGGTCTTAAGGATCCTTAACGCAGGCATGCCTTGTTGCCCGGTAGCTGGCTCCGGCCAGCCGGCATCCTTGTTGCTAATCTATTCGACGGGGAACGGCGGATTCCTGCTCGACCCTATGACGGTGCTGCTTGTCAGTCGCTTTTTCAGGCGCCGCATCTCCTCCACTGGAAGGCACAGGAGGGCGGGCCCCGTCCCGCCCGAACGCCTCGGGCCAGTGGCTGGGCCGCGGTGGTGCCTCTGGCCTAGCGAACCACCAGGAGGGCCAAGGTGGCGCTGTACACCCGCCGGCCGTACTCTTCCTCATCCGGGGTGTCAATCACGTGCCGGATATAGAACAGCCAGTGCCCGGGGTGGGCCAAGGCAAACCTTGCCCTTCCCGCCGCATCCGCGGTCTGAACCAGCGCCCAGCCTTCTTCCTCCCGCTGAACCCAGGTGGCCCTAACTTCCGCTCCGGGCATGGGGTGGCCGCGATAACGTGCCTCCAGGATGACCTCCTCACCCGCACGATAAACCCCGGGGGCAGCCGCCAATTCCAGTTCGTGGCCGAGATAGCCCGCCTCGAAGGAGGACTCGGGCGCGACGTAAGGGCGGCCAAGATGCCCCACCTCCACCCAAGTCTTGGCGTACTGGTAGTAGTAGCCGACTTCGCGGGCGTCGGTGCTCTGCCGGTAATAGCCCTCTCGGATAACGGCCACCGGCCCCACATTGTTTTCCACCGTCACGGCCCAAAAACCTTCCCGGTCGGGGGTAAACCGCAACCTATGAGAGGTGTTATCACCCGGGTCTACCGGCAGAGAAATGCGTGCCCCGCCGGCAGCCGCCACCCAAGCCGAAAGCCGCTTCCGGTCCGCCAGGCCGCCAGGCCGTCCCGCGTGCCCGCAAAACACCCGGCAGCGCACCTCGCGCCCCGCGTGGCCGTGGCTGGCCTCCGGCAATACCCAGATCTCACAGCCTGGCCCTGCATTAGACATTAGCGACACCTCCCTCCGCCTTTTGCCCTTGCTCGAGCCGGCCAGCGAGCCCAGCCAAGCACCCAGGAGGGCGCTAGTCCTTCTGCCTCACGAACATTTCCGCGTACTCCGCGTAGCGGCCGGCGAAGACCGGCCGGGTAAACCAGGAACCGCGCTCGCCGAGCATCACGCACAGCGGCTTGGCCCGCTCGTAGTCCATCTCCCCGGCTTGGTTGAAGAACCGGTCATCCGCCTCCAGGTGGACTACCCGGCCGATCACCAGCGAGTACTTTTCCCGGCTGATCTCCTCTACCAGAGTGCACTCCGCCCAGGCCAGGCAGCCCTCGATCCCAGGGGGCTTAACTTTCCGGGAAGACCGGGGCTTCAGGCCCGATTCTTCAAACTCGTCCACTTCCGGCGGGTAGTTGCGCGAACAAATCATTACCTCCTCCGCCAGGTCCGCTCCCGGCACGTTGACCACGAACTCGCCCGTATCCCGGATGTTGCGTAAAGTGTCCCGCTTGATCCAGGAGGCCAGAAGCAACTCCTGGAGCGGCCTCAGTATGGGGGTGATGCACGACCAGGGAGCGATGTTGTTCACCCCGTCCTTTCCCACGGTGGAGATCAGCACCACCGGTAGGGGCATTATCTGTTCCCTCTTGTGCGGGGCCAGAATCACGCTTCCTCCCCTCCATATACCGGTATCCCGCCGACCGGCTTCTGAATCACCCTTCGTGCCGGGCTACCCTGCCAAGAGCCTCCTCCCGCCATAGATGCAATCCTTTCTCACCTCCTGAAAAAACAAAGGCCACGGAGAAGACCTCCATGGTCTTAAAGTTCCTTAAGGCTCCAAGCGTGCTTCTTGCCCGGCGGCTGGCTCCGGCCAGCCGCCTCCCAGTGTTTTCTTAAATTCACCGGAAATCGACAGGTTCCTGCTAAAACCCTATGGCCGTCTGCGCCTCCCTCACTTCCGAGGTGGGTTAACCCACAGGAGATGGCAGATTGCCTCCAGCACCCCGCCCGCCACCGCCCGGGCTCTATCGGAGATGCTGAAGCAGTACTCCGCGCGGCCACGAGGATCTACGTCGCCCACCTTCTGCCCCGGCCTCACCTCCAGTCCCGGCCGTAGCAAGCCCCTTACCACGCCCGCAATACGGCTACGGACGGGCGTGTTTCCTACCCAGGCCACTACCTCTTCAGCGCTTACCTTGTGGCCGATTTCCACGTTCGGCTCCCAGCGGCCGGCCGCCTCCGGCGGCACCCGCAGTACCCGCTCCTCGGAGTAGCCCAGTATCTCTCCTGGTACCCCGGTGTGGGGGTCGGCTGCGCCCCGATATATCACCCGGCCCAGGTAATGGCCGCATTGGGTTTCCACCACCGCGTCTGCGTCCAGACCGGCGACGAAACCCGGCCCCACCCCGATCACCACCGGGGCGAGGTCCCTACGAGTACCCACATTCATCTTGGCCATGATGGCGTCCACGAGAACTGTCGGCCTCAGTTGCCCCAGGCAGCGGGCCTCGGGGTCAACCAGAACCGGAACCGCCCCTCGAGCCCATGCCCCCTGTACCGCGCCCGGTTCCTCGATTCTTATGCCCCGGACCCCTTCTACAGTAACCTCCCCCTCGTAAACGGCTTCAGCCAGGGCTACAGTCCGCCTTTCCACTGTGGGCTGGGGTAGCTCAAGCATCACCACGGGAAAACCACTCCGCCGCAGCCGGTGGGCAATTCCCGTAGCCAGCTCACCCGCACCCCTGATCACCACCGTTTCCGGCCTCACGTTCGTTCCCCTTCTTTCTTCGCCGGCCAAAGGCGTCTGGGACCCGATCGGCCGTTACGCCGGACGTTATAATGGGCTAGGACTTGACTTTCCCTAGCGCCTTCAGCACCCTGTCCGGCGTTACCGGATATTCGGTCACCCAGGTGCCCAAGGCGTTCGATACCGCCATCAACACCGCCGCCGGTCCGGGGGAGGTGGCAATCTCGCCTACGCCGACCGCCCGGAAGCGGTGACTGGGGAAGGGAGTTTCCAGTATCACGTTTTCAATGCGAGGCAGGTCGGCAAAGGTGCGCCATTTGTAATCAGCCAAATTAGACGTAAGCACCCAACCGTGCCTGGGATCGAGCACCGTTTCTTCGAAGATGGCGCTGTCAATCCCGGCCGAGCCCAGACAGCCGTTAAGTTGCCCTTGGACTCCCAAGGGGTCGATTATCTGTCCTACGTCGGTGGCGTTCACCACCCGCCGCAGTCTTACTTCCCCGGTTTCGGTGTCTACCTCCACCTCTACGAAGCTCATCAGACAGTTGGCCAGGGTAAAATCAGGCTCGAAGCGGCCGAAGCCCACTATGGTGCGGTCCACGCCCATAGCTTTCCAGGACAGTCGCCGCTTGGGATCGGCCTTAACGAATACCTCCCCGTTTTCCGTGTCTAGTTCCTCCGGAGCCACGCCCAATTTGGGAGCCAAGAGCTCGAAAAGTTGGCGTTTGGCATCTTCCGTGGCCCGGATAATAGCGCTACCGATGGCATAGGTGCCTCGGGAGCCTACCGAGCCGAACTCAAAGGGCGTGATTAAAGAGTCCGCCGGGGCGAAAGAAACCCGTTCTAACGGTAGTTGCAATACCTCAGCCGCCATCTTCATGTAATTGCTCCAGTTGCCGGTGCCGAACTCATTTACACAACAAAAGATTACCGCCTTGCCTTCCGGGTGCAGGCGCACCAGAGCTTCGGAGGCGTCTTCGCCGATGTCCGCGTTGCCGTGTGCGCCCACGCCTACTCCCGTGCGCTTGCAGCCCCGAACTTCCGTCGGCCTTAACCACCCTTTCCATTTCTCCTTCCAGCCGAAGAGCTTTGCTCCCTTCTCCATGGCGGCAGCGTAGTCCGGCCCCCGGTAAGTGTACCAGTTTCCGTCCCGCCAGTAGTACCCGTCGCCGGGTTTGACATAGTTCTTCTTCAGGAATTCAAACGGATCCAGATCCAGTTCGGCAAGGGCCCGCGATAGCACCGGCATCAGTGAGCACTCCAGCTCCTGGCCACCGAACCCCCGGATTTGACCGGAAGGGGCCCGGTTGGTGCAGACTATAGCCGTCTTCAGATCCCAGTTGGGGCAGCGCAGCAGTATCTGCACCTCACCGAGGCCCACCGCCACCTGAGCCTGGGTGGTCATGGAGTAGTACCCGGTGTCCACGAACCATTTCCCGGCTACTGCGGTCACCGTGCCGTCTTTCTTTAGCCCCACCCGGGCCTGGATTCGCGAACCCAGGCGCAGAGTGAAGGCGGCCAGGTGCTCCTCCTTGCTCATGACCATCTTGACCGGCCGCCCCGTAGCCCGACTGAGCAGGAGGGCGTAGCAGTATAAGGGCCACGCCAGGATTTTGGAACCGAAGCTTCCGCCGCACGGCAGGCCGATGGTTCTAACCTCTACCTCCTTATTCAGTGCGTGGTAAAGGATGATCTTGTCTTGGTAGGCAAACTGGGTGGACAGCCAGAAGGTGGCCCGATTGGGTTCCTCCCAAAGGGCAATGACGCCCGGTGGTTCCGCCGGCAAAGGATTAGCGAGGCCTTCGTAGCCGGCAGTACCTTCCACGACCAGGTCGGCTTCGGCCAAGCCCTTTTCAACGTCGCCCATCACCAGTTCCTTTAAACACTTGGGGCCAAAGATGGGCATGCCGGGCGGCACCACGTTACCGGGGAACTCGGAGAAAAGTTGAGGAGCATCGGGCTTCAGAGCCTGGTCAATATCAAATACCGCCGGAAGAACCTCGTACTCTACCTCGATAAGGTCCAGCGCCTGCCGGGCGACCTCCTCGCTGGTGGCCGCCACCAGCGCCACCGCATCTCCTGCAAAGCGTACTTTTTGGTCCAGCACCCGGGTGTAGCGCGGCGTACCTCCCCTCCATCCGGGAGGGACGTCTTCGTAGGCTAAGACCGCCTTGACGCCCTCCAGTTCCAGGGCTCTGCTCTTGTCAATGTGTTTGATAACAGCATGAGCATGAGGGCTTCTCAGTACTTGGCCGTACAGAAGGCCGGGCATCTCGAGGTCATCAAGGTAACGCACCTTACCGGTAACTATTTCCATGGCATCCCGTCGCGGGAATGGCTGGCCTACGTAGCGGTAATTACCGCCCACCACCCTCACCCCTTACACCCCGTAAGGATGATCCGTTCGGCTCCGGCTCCGCTTCCCCGCTGCTCGTAACCGGTCTCGATCATGACCAGTAACCACCCCCCTCCTAAAGACTGCGATTGACTTTGAGGCGATTCTATCATAGGTTCAAAAGGCTCTCAATTACCGCTCAGCCAAAACCTGACCGAAGTGCCCTGGGGAAAGGTTTGACCCAGGCTTAACAAAATCTTTTTGGCACCTTAATTCGAGGCGGCTATTATGATCCCGGTCGGATCCACCAAGAACAATTCCGGGCAAGGAGGGACCGGTGATGTTCACCCCCGGCCAGGTGGCCGTCAGTACCATGGCCTTGAACAACCCACCGGAACTGGTTAGGTTGGTCACCGCTGCCCCGGAGCTGAGGCTGGGCGTAGAATTATTCGCCGAAGGGCCGGAGTGGGAGGACTGGGAAAGGGCTGTTGGCCTGGTGCGGACCCTGCTACGTGACCACCAGGGCCGCCGTAGCCTTCACGCGCCTTTCTACGACCTAAACCTGGCCTCCGAAAGGTACTCCAGCCTCCGAAGCCTTACCAAGGCGGTGCTGGAGCGTTCCGTTTTGGCGGCCGCGGAGCTAGACTGCGAGTACCTAGTGGTCCACCCCTGTAGCGGCACCAGTTACCTGTTCTCGCGTTCGGCAACCCAGCGGCTTGTCAAAGAGGCCCTGGGAGAGCTGGCGGAGAAAGCCCGGTCGAGCGGAGTGAGGCTGGCGGTGGAAAACGTGGGCTACGGACCCACGCAGCTCTTCGACGCCGGGGAGTTCGTCCGGCTGGTGCGCGAAATCCCTCACCTTTATGCGGTTCTGGATGTCGGTCACGCCTTTGTCAATCGGTGGGATATGCCGGAAGTGCTGGTGCAACTCGGGGATAGGCTTTTGGCCTTACATCTCCACGATAACCACGGGCAAGTGGACGAACACCTGCCCATCGGCCAGGGCGCTATCGATTTCGGCCTGCTGTGGTCGGTGCTGGAAACTAGCCTCTGGCAACCCGCTTTGGTGCTGGAATACCACCGCGCCTCGGCGCCGGAGGTGCTGGCGCACGCCCGCTACCTCAGCGGCTTGGCGGCCGAAAGGGTAACGCCGGCCGGCGTTTGAGGCGACGCGGGTTTGGCTCCCTCCGGGTTAAAGCCACAGGCAGGTCGAAAGAAAGGTCCGGTACGACCCCGCATAAGGAGGTGAAGCGGGGGTGGACGTTGATAGTCTGACGGGCACGGATAACTGCCAACAGTCTGGTATCCTCGGAAACGAAGGGTCTTCACCTCGCCTCCGGTCCAAACGCGCCGGGCCGGCAGTCCTAATTTATCTGGAGGCCCAGCCCCAGCAGATGGGTTTTGGGTTGTGGCCGGGGGCCAGGGAGTGCCTGGAAAAGATCCTGGCCGAAACCCTGCCCGACAGTGAAATCCTGGCGGTGGAGGACCTGCCCAACGGGGCCCTGACCGTCCTGCTGGCCGCCGACGGCCCGGTGGGGCCGGCGCACCGGCAAAGGACCGCCTGCGCCGCGGTTCTGGCTCTGAAGGAGAGAATACGCTTTGAGCACCTGCGCCAGACCGGCCGAGAGCCGGAGGTCCGGGCGGGCTACGCCCCGGTGGACCTGGATTTGCCCAACCCCGAAGTCCACCTCCGCCAGGCCCTGTGGGAGGCGCGCCGCCGGGCGATCAGCCCCGCCAACCTGGAAACCGCTCCTTTGCTGAGCGAGCTCGGCGAACTCATTGCCCAAGCCCGCTTCCAAACCGTGTACCAGCCGATTGTTTCCCTCCGCTTTGGCAGCATCCTGGGCTGGGAAGCCCTCACCCGGGGCCCAAGGGATAGCTACTTTCACCACCCGGAGGTGCTCTTCGGCTTTGCCGAGAAGGCCGGGCTGCTGTACCCCCTGGAAAGGGTCTGCCGCCGCCTGGCCCTGGAGAACCTGGGAGAGCTAGCGCCCTCGCAAAAGCTTTTTCTTAACCTCCATCCTCGAACCATCAGCGACCCCAATTTCGTGCGCGGAGAAACCATTAAGTGGGTCGAGGCTATGGGCCTGAGGCCCCAGAATATCGTCTTCGAGATCACCGAGCGGCACCGCATCGAGGATTTCCTCCTGTTCAACCGCACCCTGGAGCACTACCGCAGCCAGGGATACCTGGTAGCGGTAGATGACGCGGGATCCGGGTTCTCAAGCCTCAAAACCGTTGCCGAGGTTCGACCCGACTTTATCAAGATCGACCGCTCCCTAATCAAGCAAATTCACCTTGACTCCCTTAAGCGGGCGCTGCTGGAAACTCTAACCGCTTTTGCGGAAAAGATCGGCTCGGCCATCATAGCCGAAGGCATAGAAACCGAGGAGGACCTAACTACCCTGGTGCTGACCGGGGTACACTTCGGCCAAGGTTTCTTCCTCGGCCGGCCTCAGTACCCCAAGCCCCTTCCGGAACCCACCGTGCAGGACAAGATAGCTACCCTGGCGGTTAGAGGCCGGTACCGGGCTTTCCGGCACGTTTTGCCGGTGGGGCACCTGGCCAAGAAGCCCCTCACCGTTGGCCGCGAGGCTCCCTTGCGCGAAGCCTGGGAAAAACTCCACCAAGATCCCGCCGCCGAGGCAGTGGTGATTACCCAGGCCCGTTTTCCCGTGGGCCTGCTTACGCGACAACGCCTGGAAAGCTGCCTCGCCCAGCCCAATGAGGAGCCCTCGCTCTTGGACCGCCCGGTGGTCGAGCTAATGGACGCCCGGCCGCTGGTGGTGGAGGAAGACGTTCCGGTGGAGGCCGCCTCGCTGATGGTGACCAGCCGTCCCCGGCATCGCCTGTACGATTGCGTGGTGATTACCAGAGATCGAGAACTTACCGGAGTTCTGCCTCTGCAGACGCTGCTGGAAGCCATGACCAAGATTCGGCTGGAAATGGCCAAAGGCGCTGGCCGTGGTGGAAGGTGGCAGCCGGGAAGGGGCTTACGACCTTAAGACCATTGCCGAAAAAGTGGCCCAGCTCAAGCGCTACGCCAAGTCTCTGCCCGGAAGCGTATACGTTGAGGACCGCCGAAAACCGGAAAACGCCTAAGGGTCTGCCCACCCGCAGGAACCGGTGGCGGGGAAATAGAATCTACCTCAAAACAGATGAGGCTTATCGGCCCGGCCCTACCGGGGAAGGTGCCGGCGGGGAGGCGGTCAAGAGCGTGCTGATCCTGGCGATTAACGGTAGCCCCCGAGGACGGAAAAGCAACACCGAGCGCATCCTCCAGGCCTTCCTGGCCGGAGCCGAGGAGGCCGGGGCCCGCGCCGAAACGCTGTACTTAAGCGAGATGGAGATCCAGCCCTGCCGGGGCTGCTTCACCTGCTGGACCAAGACTCCTGGGGTATGCGTCCACCGGGACGACATGGCGGCGATCCTGCCCCGCTTATACGAGGCGGACGCGCTGGTGTACGCCACTCCCCTTTACGTCTTCACCGTCAGCGGGCTGATGAAGGATTTCCTGGACCGCCACCTGCCCGGGGTAGACCCCCACCTGGTTTGGCAGGGCAGGCACCTGGCCCACCCGCCCCGCTACCGCCGGGGTGGAAATAAACAACGGGTAGTGCTCATTTCCAACTCGGGCTTTCCCGAGCGGCACCATTTTTCCGCCCTGCTGGAAACTTTCCGCCGCTTCACCGATAACCCGTACCAGGAACTGGCCGCCGTCATTTTTTGCGCCGGCGGGGAACTTTTGCGGCAGCCTGCCCTGGCGGACACCTTGCGCTGGTACCCGGACGCCGCCCGCGAAGCGGGAAGACAATTCGTCCTCTACGGCCGCATACGGGAAGAAACCCAGCAGTTGCTGGACACCCCCCTGGCGGAGGCGGAAGTGTACGCCCGCATGGCCAACCTGTACTGGGACAGCCACCTGGCTGGCGCCGAAACCCAGGAGCAGCCCCAATCCCCCGCTCCCGACCGGGAGGAACTTTCCCCGCCCCTTCCCCTGCCTTCGACCCCGCCCGGAGAGGCCCCCACCACCGCTTACGAGGCCATAGCCGGCATGCCCCTGGCCTTTGATCCCTCTGCCGCCGGCAACCTCCAGGCCGACATCCAATTCGTGGTGAGCGGGGCCGAACCGGGCCACTACGTCCTGCGCCTGGGCTCCGGCCGCTGCACCGTTCACCGGGGAACCGTGGCCCGTCCCCACCTCACCATCCGCACTCCTTCCGAGGTATGGGTCAAGATTGCCCGCGGTGAGCTGTCCGGTCAGACCGCCTACGTAAAGGGTATGTATCAGGTAGAAGGCGATTTCGGCCTCCTGCTGCGCCTGGCCGACCTTTTCCCCGGCCCCCAAGGCCAGCCCCGCTCAACGGAGCCCGCGCCCGCCGCCGCGCCTGAGCCCTCGCCCCCACCGGCTGCCCCCGAAGCTACTCCCGCCGGACCGGTCCGCCTTCCGGGCATGGCCTGGCTTACCCTGGCCTTCCTGCCCTGGATCGCCTTTTGGGTTCTCGCGGATCTGCCCGGCCTGGGCGAAGGCGTGAAGCTGGGCCTGCCTTTGGCCCTGGCCGCTGCGCTGTGGCTCTACCGCCGCCATTACCGCCAGGCCACCGGGATGGAAACCGGCTCCGCCCTTTACTTCCTTCTTCTCGCCGCCGCCACCCTGGCGGGCAGCGATTTCTTCCGCCACTACCGCGAGGTGCTGGGCTACCTGGCCCTGGCCGGCCTCTGGTTCGGCACCCTGGCCACCGAGGTTCCCCTCACGGCCGAATACTCCAAGTGGAGCTACCCGCCGGCCCTGTGGAGGCAACCGGTTTTCCTGCGCACCAACGCGGTGATCACCGCCGTGTGGGGCGGAATTTACCTGGTACAGGCCGTACTCGCCCTGGCCGAAAACGCCGCCGGATCTGCCTGGGGCTGGATCCTGGCCCGCAATCTCCTGCTGGTCCCGGGCCTGGTGTTCACCGCCTGGTTTAAAGACTGGTATCCGGCCTACGGCTCCCTGCGCCGACCCAGCCGGCCCCACCGTACTTAAGTTAGCCGTTGCCCGGCAGTCCCTTACCGTGGTAAGATGCTGCCAGGAGGGAAACCAAATGGCAGTGCCGGAAGAGGAACTGAAGAAACAGATCGCGGCCGGAGAAGAAAGCCCGGGAGCCTACCGGGGCTTCGACCCGTTTATCCAGTATCTGCTACACCGCCTCGACGCGTTGGAAGCCGGGCTGCGTGCCGAAATAGTCTCCCTGCGCGGGGAGACCCGCCACGAAATGGGCAACCTGCGGCAGGAACTCCGCGACGAAATAGGGAACCTGCGGCTGGAAGTCCGCGACGAAATAGGGAGCCTGCGGCTGGAAGTCCACAGTGAAGTAGGGAACTTGCGCCAGGAAGTAACCGGGCTACAACAGGAAGTCCACGGCCAAGTGGGAAACCTGCGCCAGGAAGTACGAGACGAGATAGGAAAGCTGCGCCAGGAAGTAACCGGGCTGCAACAGGAAACAAATGCCCGCCTGAATTCCCTTCACCAGGAGCTCCACTCCACCACCCGGTGGATCGTGGGCACGATCATCGCCGCCACCGGGGTGGTCCTGGCCCTGGCGCAACTTCTCAAGTGGTGAACTCCACCAGCCCAACCTCTCTACACCTTTAATCTACATCTTTAACCCCCGCTTAACCTAACTCTCCAACCCTCTTAACCGCTTCCTGCTAACCTACTGCTTGAAGAAAGAGTGCGGCCCTAGAAAAACGAGCCGAGGGGCCTCGTGCGGGGCACTACGCTCCGTGGCGCTGCCGAGGAACTGTTCTGGCGCCGTACGGCACCGGTCTTGGCCGCACCGACCGGAGCCGACGCTAGGCCCGGTGACCCTGGCAGGGAGGTGAGGTTTCCGAGGAGCAGGGGTGAGCGACCCAAGCGACCCGAGGAAGAGCTTCAGAGGATAGTCAGAAGGTCCCTTTAATGCTCAAGCCGCGAGATCTGACCGTACACCCAAGGAAGGAGGATTGGGCGAATGAGGAAAGGCTTACTGTTAGTTGCCCTCGGGGCCCTGCTGGTCGGCCTCCTAGGTTGCCAAACTGGCGCTCAGGAGGCCAGCCCTCCCGGTGCGGCAGAAGCGCCGCTGGAGGGGGAACTTAAGCTCAGCGGCTCTACCTCGGTGCAGCCGTTGGCCGAGGAGCTGGCCCAGGCCTTCACGGCCAAGCATCCGGAAGTGAGGGTGAGCGTGGCTGGCGGCGGAAGCGGCGTCGGAGTCAAGGATGCGGCCGAGGGCCGGGTGCATATCGGCAACGTTTCCCGGGCCCAGAAGGACGGCGATCCGACCGGCCTGGTCTGGACTACCATTGCCAGGGACGCGGTCACGGTGGTCGTCAACCCCCAGAACCCGATCGGCGCTCTGAGCAAGGAGCAGGTGAAGGACATCTTCACCGGCCGGGTCACCAACTGGAAGGAAGTAGGCGGTCCGGAGGCGCCTATTGTGGTCCATTCCCGCACCGTGCCTTCCGGGACCTACGACTTCTTCGTGGAAGTCTTCCTGGACGGAGGAGAGGTTATCGCTACCGCCAGGCAGCACGCCTCCAACGGCCTGGTGCGCCAGGCGGTGGCCTCGGACAAGCACGCCGTCGGGTTTCTCTCCCTGGGCTATCTGGACGCCACCGTTAAGGCTCCGGTCATAGACGGCGTAGAGCCGAATATGGAAAACGCCCGCGCCGGCCGATACAAGTACGTGCGGCCCTTCAACATGGTCACCAAAGGGGAGCCCGCCGGCCTGGCCAAGGCCTTCCTGGACTTCGTTCTCTCCCCGGAAGGTCAGGCCATCGTGGCCAAGGAGTACATTCCGGTGCAGTAAGGCCAGGAGTAGGCGGGATCTCGCCCCACCCGGCGTCGATCCAACCGGATTTAACCGGTTTTTAACCCGGACCCAGCCCAGATTTTACCCGGTTCTGCTAGGTTCAAATCGGAGGGGGTCAAGAGATGGCGGGTATGCATTTGACCGTACTGGTAGCGGAAGATGATCCTCACGTCCTGGAGCTGGTGAAGTACCACTTGGAACGGGAACACTACCGGGTACTTACCGCTGCCGACGGTCATTCCGCCTGGCGGCTCGCCATCGAGGCCCTGCCGGATCTCGTGGTGCTGGACCTGATGCTTCCGGGTCTGGACGGTTACGACGTGTGCCGGCGCCTGCGCCGAGACCCGCGCACCGCCTCGGTTCCCATAATCATGCTGACCGCCCGGGCCTCGGAAACCGACAAGGTACTGGGCCTGGAGCTGGGCGCAGACGACTACGTCACCAAGCCCTTCAGCCCCCGGGAACTGGTGGCCCGCATCCGCGCCCGCCTCCGCCCCCTTGCTACCGAATCGCTGCCCGACGAGGAGCTGCGCTACGGCGATCTGGTGATCAATCCGGCCCGCTTCCAGGTCACAGTCCGGGGGGAGGAGGTCCGGCTGACCGCCAAGGAGTTCTTCCTGCTCCACCATCTGGCGTCCCACCCCAACCTGGTGTTCACCCGGCAGCAGCTCCTGCGGGCGGTGTGGGGCTGGGAGCACCCCGGCCAGACCCGCACCGTGGACGTGCACGTCCGCTACCTGCGCCAGAAGCTGGAGCCCGATCCGGAGCGCCCCCGCTACATCGAAACCGTCCGCGGGGTAGGTTACCGCTTCAACGGCCGCCCCTCACCGCCGGTAGAATCCAAGCCCAAGAAGGAGGGTGATAGGCTCGAGGCGAAGGCGACCTGTTCCTTCTAAAGGCGGGAAAGTGTAGAGCATGCGGGCAGATAGTCACGCAAACGGCCACTTCCGGCCGTGGCAAAGAACCTTTCTAACCACAAGGGAGGTCAAGGAGCACATGCGCAAGGGATTGGTGGTGCTGCTTCTTCTGGCGCTTGTGTGCTGCCTGGTGGGCCCGGCGGCAGCGGCCCGGGCGGCCGACATATCCGTCCGGGTAGACGGAAAAGAGCTGGTCCTGGACAGTCCGCCGGTCCTGGACCAGGGCCGGGTCCTGGTGCCCATGCGGGCGGTCTTTGAGGCTTTAGGAGCCACGGTCAAGTGGGAGGCGGCTACCCAAACCGTAAGCGGCCAAAAGGGAAACACTTCCGTAATCCTGAAGGTGGGCCAGAAACAGGCCACGGTTTCCGGTAAGAGCGTGGCTTTGGACGCTCCCGCCCGCCTGGTGTCCGGCCGGGTGCTGGTGCCCTTACGGTTTGTAGCTGAGGCCCTGGGGGCTTCGGTGAGCTGGGACGCCGCCGTCCGGCGGGTGAACATCACCTCCCAGGCCACCGCCACCGGCTCGACCGCTGCCGCTCCGCTGGCAGGCGAGCTGAAACTAAGCGGCTCCACCTCGGTACAGCCGTTGGCCGAGGAGCTGGCCCAGGCCTTCATGGCCAAACACCCGCAGGTCAGGATCAGCATCGCCGGCGGCGGTTCGGGGGTAGGGGTTAAGGACGCGGCCGAGGGCCGGGTGCACATCGGCAACGTCTCCCGGGCCCAGAAGGACGGCGACCCGGCCGGGCTGGTGTGGACTACCATCGCCAAGGACGGCGTGGCGGTGATCGTACACCCCTCCAACCCGGTCAGCGCCCTCACCAAAGAGCAGGTTAAGAAGATCTTCACCGGCCAGATTACCAACTGGAAGGATGCGGGCGGGGGCAACGCGCCCATAGTAGTGCACTCCCGCACGGTGCCGTCCGGAACCTACGACTTCTTTGTCGAAGCCTTCCTGGACAAGGAAGAGGTCGTAAAGACAGCCAAACAGCACGCCTCCAACGGCCTGGTGCGCCAGGCGGTGGCCTCGGACAAGAACGCCGTGGGGTTCATCTCCCTGGGCTACCTGGACGCCAGCGTGAAGGCGCCCAAGATGGACGGGGTAGAGCCCACTCTGGACAACGCCCGCAGCGGCAAGTACAAGTACGTGCGGCCGTTCAACCTGGTTACCAAGGGCCAGCCTAGCGGCCTGGCCAAGGCCTTCCTCGATTTCGTGCTCTCTACCGAGGGCCAAGAGATCGTGGCCAGGGAGTACATCCCGGTGAAGTACGGCCTGTAAAGGGCCCGGCTCGGCAAGCGAGACGGCGTCCCACCCTGCCCGCTCCGACACCGGGGCGGGCAGGGTCCCCTACCCTCCAGGCGCCGGGCCCGGCCCCGAAGGGGCGCGAATTGCGCCGGCGCGGGTCCGGCGGTCCAAAGCCCGGGCATCCGCCTTCACCGGCGCCGGCGCCCAGTTCGGTGCCCGGCGAGACTTTAGGCGCTCGGTGGAAGCCGGACGGCCGGAAAGGAGAAGCAGGGGTCCTTTAGCTGCCCTACCCCGGCAAATGGGATCCGATAAGGAGGAAAAACTAGGTGAGCGTTCTCCCCCCTACCCCGCGGAAACCCGCCTTATATCGTCCCTATCTTGACCCGGTCCGAGGACGTTATTTCCAGGAACAGGCGGTGCAAAAGGCGCTCCTATTGGTTACCGCCGCCAGCGCCGGGGTTATCCTGCTGATCCTGTTCTTTCTGTTCCTCAAAGCCTGGCCCATCTGGCGCATCAACGGCTTAGGCTTTATCACCGGGACCGACTGGGACCAGCAGTTCGCCCGGGCCTGGTCGGCACCGGGGGAAAGCCCGGTCTGGGAGTTCGGAGCCTTGCCTCTGGTCGCCGGGACTCTTTATACCACCGCCGGGGCCCTGGTGCTGTGTCTTCCCTTCGGTTTGGGGTGTGCGGTATTCCTGGCGGAGCTATGCCCCCCTCGCCTCAAGGCCGGCCTGGAGTCGGTGGTGAGGCTTCTGGCCGCCGTGCCTTCGGTGATTTACGGCCTGGTCGGCCTGATCGTGGTGGTCCCCCTGATCCGCCAGGCCCTCATAAGCGACGAGCTGGCCCTTGAGATGATCCGGATCTGCGCCCTGGACGGCACCGGGCTTCTTCCCGGGATACTCGTCTTGAGCATGATGATCGGGCCCATCTTCATTGCCCTGGCCACCGACGCCTTACGTGCGGTTCCCTACCGCTACAAGGAGGCGGCCCTGGCGCTGGGCCTCTCCCACTGGCGGGCCATTGTGCTGGTGATGCTGCCCGCGGCCCGCAAGGGCCTACTGGCCGGCGCCGTCCTGGCCGCAGCCAAGGCCCTGGGAGAGGCGGTGGCCATGTCCATGGTGACCGGCAGCGTGGCGCATTTGCCCAGCCCGGGGCACGGCCTGGTTTTCTTTCTGGAACCGGTACGCACCCTGGCCTCCAACTTGGTGGATCACGCCGAGGCCATGACCGTGCCCAGCTGCGAGGCGGCCCTGTTTGCCTGCGCCACGATCCTGCTGGTGTCCTGCACCCTGCTCAGCCTCTTCGCCCGCCTGGTGGTAGGAATGAGCGCCGAAGGAGGCGGCAGAGGTGTCTAAACGAGACCTAATGGGAACTGCTCTTGCCTGGGTTTCGGGCCTCGGGGGACTGGGGATCTGCGGGTTGATCCTGGGTTTTCTGGTGGTTAAAGGAGGGCCGGCGTTGAGCTGGGACTTTGTCTCCCAGGATCCCCGGCCCAGCCTGCAGGAGGCGCTGAGCGGCGGCATCCTGACCCCCATCATCGGCACCGCCCTGCTCACCCTCCTGGGCGTCGCCCTGGCCTTTCCCTGGTCTTTTGGCAGCGCCGTGTACCTGGCGGAATACGCCCGCGAAGGCCGGCTGCTGAACCTGGTTCGCACCGGCATCGAGGTCCTGGCCGGGGTGCCCACGGTGGTGTTCGGGCTTTTCGCCCTGGCCCTGTTCTCCCACCCCAGCCTGGCCCTCTTCAGCTCTATGGTGGAAGGAGTAGAAGGCGGCCGGGCCTTCGGCCGGAGCTTCCTGGTGTGCGCGGCGGCCATGGCGGTGATGGTGCTCCCCTACGCCATCAAGTGCATGGAAGAAGCCCTGCGGGCGGTGCCCCCCGGCTACCGGGAGGCCGCCTACGCCCTGGGCCTCACCAAATGGCGCACCATCAGGAAAGTGGTGGTGCCGGCGGCCATGCCGGGGATAATCACCGGAGTGATCCTGGCCGTGGGCCGCATTGCCGGAGACACGGCCATCGTCTGGCTGTGCCTGGGCGGCAGCATGACCCTGACCGGGCCAGAGCCCTGGTGGCATCCCCAGAACTGGCTGGAGACCTTACGCAGCACCGGCAGCACCCTAACCAGTTACATCTACTACTCTTCTCCGGCCGGAGAAGGAAACTCTCCTACCAAGGCCTTCGGCGCCGGCCTGGTGCTGATGGCCATGGTATTGGTGCTGAACTTTATCGTGGACTATCTGGGGCGCCTGGCACGGGCGCGGGAGGAGTGAGATATGAACCGAACGGACGCAGAGAGTAGTCACGGTAAGGTAACGGTATCCGGGCTTTCTACGTGGTACGGGCGCCAGCAGGTCCTGCGGGAAGTGAGCCTGAGACTTCCACCCAATTCCATCACCGGACTGATCGGCCCTTCCGGATGCGGCAAGAGCACCTTCCTGCGCTGCCTTAACCGGCTGAACGACCTGGTGCCGGGGTTTCGCCTGCAGGGTGAAGTGCTGTTGGACGGCCAGGACCTTTACCGCCCGGGTACCGATGTGGTGCAGGTCCGACGCCGAGTGGGAATGGTGTTCCAGCACCCCAACCCTTTCCCCAAGACCGTCTTCGAGAACGTGGCCCTGGCCGTGCGGGAGCACAACCCCCGGATAAAGAAGGGGGAACTGGAGGCCATAGTGGAGCAGAGCCTGAAGCGGGCCATTCTGTGGGAGGAAGTCAAGGATAAGTTACACCGCTCGGCCTTTGAGCTCTCCGGCGGCCAGCAGCAGAGGCTCTGTATCGCCCGCTTACTCGCGGTGATGCCCGAGGTGATCCTGCTGGACGAACCCTGCGCCAGCCTGGACCCCGTATCCACGGCCCGCATTGAAGAACTCTTGCTGGAGCTGAAGAAAAGCTACACCGTGGTGGTGGTTACCCACAACCTGGGCCAGGCCCGGCGGATATCCGACTACCTCGGCTTCTTCCTGGAGGGCAGGCTGGTGGAGTTCGGCGAGGCGGGAGAGCTGCTGGCAAACCCGCGCCAGAAGGCCACCGAAGATTACCTCACCGGCCGATTCGGGTAAATCACGTCCGGCCGGCTTACGCAGCCCTACCTTCGCGAAGCGACGTATCGCCTTCACTGACGGACTCTTAGCCATCGCGCAAAGGCAGTCCGGGGAGCAGGCCCTCACCTCGGGCGGTCACCCACTGCCAGAAGGTACGGCGCATTCGGCACTCGCCCTCGTAGGGCAGGTCTGGGCGGCGGTGGTAGGCGTAGGCGCGGGCAAGGCAACCTCCGCCGCACCAAGACCTCACCGGACATGCCCGGCACCCTTCCCCGGCGGCACTTGATCTCTGGGGCCATCGGACTTAACCTCCCCGACCTTTTCCCGGTACCATGCGCCGTTACTTGTTTTTGCCTGCCTGGGCTGCTCTTCCTCCTAATAATAGCCACCCGGCTTAAGTTTAGCCGACAAGGGAGAGTGGTCCGGAAAAGAAACTGGCGCTGGCGCCCGGAAAGCGGAGTGCGCTATAATGTGATCGAGGTGAAAGGGATGGCCGTCGCGCGCGAGTATGTTAAGGCCCTAATCGACCGGCTTACGGACGACCAGGTTGAAGCCCTAAAGATCATCTTGGAAGCTATGGCCCTGCCGGCGGAAAGCCTTGAGCCCGGAGAGGCGGAAGAAATAGACCGGGGTTTCGCGGAGATAGACGCGGGTAAAGGTGTGAGGGCGGAAGATGCCTGGAAAGAGCTTGGAATTTGAGATAATCCTCTCGCCCAAAGCCATGAGGCAGCTTAAAAATCTCGAACGCGAAACCCAACTAAAAGGATTAAGAATGCGGTGGAAAAGAGCCTACGGCCCTTTCCTCCGCGGGGGGACATCGCGAAGCTGGAAGGCAAGCCGGGCGTGTACCGACTTCGGGTTGGCGACTGGAGGGTGACCTTCCGGTACGATTTCAACCGCCGGGAAGTCCACGTGGCCGAGGTAGCGCACCGGGGCCGCGCCTACCGCGGCTAGTTCTCGCCGGTTCGGGCCTCCAGTTCCGCCTCCACCTCCAGGTAAACCTGCTTCAACGCCTCGGCCGTCTCGCGCTCTGCCTTCCACATGCCCCTTTCTATCGCCTCCAGCAGGTGGGCCACGATGTTCTCCAGGGCCCAGGGGTTGACCTCCTTGAACCACTGCTGCATTTCCGGGTCCAGGGCGTATCTCTCCGCCAGGGCCTGGTAGAGCCAGTCTTCCAGCACCTCGGCGGTGGCATCCCAACCGAAGGCAATCTCCACCAAGTGCGAAAGGTCTCCGGCCCCTTTGTACCCGTGCCGCTTCATGCTCTCGATCCACTTGGGATTGAGCACCCGGCTGCGAAAGATGTGCCGTGTCTCCTCGGCCAGGGTGCGCACCTTAACGCGTGTGGGATCGGAGCTGTCACCGCCGAAGGACCGCGGGGCGCTCCCGCGGAGGGCCTTCACCGCCGCCACCATCCCTCCGTGGTAGGAGTAGAAGTCGTCACTGTCGTAAATATCGATTTCCCGCGTGTCCTCGTTCTTCACCGTAGCCTCCAGGGCGGCCAGACGGCGCCGGAAAACGGAGCGGGCCTCCCGCCCGTATAGTCCTCGGCCGTACGCGTAGCCGCCCCAGGTGACGTATACCTCCGCCAGGTCGCGTTCGTCCTTCCAGTTCTTGGCGGTGATGAGTTCGCTCACCCCGGCGCCGTAGGTTCCCGGCGGGTCGCTGAAAACGCGCCACATGGCCTGGGCCCGCGCCTCGGCCGGCCCCGCACCCTGACGCGTCAACTCTTCCGCCTCGGACCGCACGTGGGCGGCCACATAATTCCGGTCGGGAGGCTCGTCGAGCGAGGCCACCAACTCCACCGCCTGATCCAGAAGGTGGACCAGGTTTAGAAACACGTCCCGAAAGAGACCGCTGGCCCGCACCGTGACGTCAATCCGGGGACGGCCGAGCTCCCCCAGAGGAATCACTTCCAGCCCCTTCACCCGTCCCCCCTTCTCCCAGACCGGCCGCACTCCCAACAGGTACAGGGCCTCGGCCAGATCCTCGCCGCCGGTGCGCATGGTGTTGGTGGCCCAGATGATCATGCCCACGCTCTCCGGATACTTCCCTTCTTCCTCCCGATAGCGGGTCAGCAAGGCCTCGGCCAGGGCCCGGCCGGTATGCCAGGCAGTGGAGGTGGGAAGAGCCTGGGGGTCGACGGAGTAGAAGTTGCGACCCGTGGGGAGCACCTCCGGCCTTCCTCGGGTAGGAGCACCCGATGGCCCCGGTGGGACATAGCCTCCTTCCAGCGCCGCCACGCAGCTCCCCAACTCCCTTTCGGTTGCCGCCAGGCGCGGCACCAGGGTCTCGCCCACGAACTCCAGCACCCTGCTGAGGCCCTCCTCTTCCCGGCCCAACACCTGCTTCACCGCCTTGGCCGCCCTTTCCGGGCGGTAGCCCTCGGAGGCAAACGCCACCAGCAGGTCCCTGGCGGTACGGTCCACCTCCTCCAGCACTTCGGCCCCGGTGCGCCCGAACTCCGGCAGAAAACGACCGGGCCTCTCCGCCAGCGCTGCGTAATTCAGACCCCGGAACCGGGCCACTTCCTCCCGGAGCGAGGGGGCAGAAGCATTACCCAGGCGCGTGAGGGCGAGAAGCATGTCCACCAGTTTCTCCCCCTCCGGCGGCCGGCCCAGCACATGCAGGCCTTCGCGGATGAGCGTGTCCTTCACCTCAAAGAGGTAGGTATGGAGCCGCTCCAGGAACCCTTCCCAGTCCTGGGCAGCCTCTTCCCGGGTCAGGTTCAGGTCCCGGTCCAGCCGGGCGGTCTCCACCACCTTCCAGATCATCTCCCGCAGGGTGGGAAGCTTCGCCGGGTCGAGAGTCTTGGCCGTGTGGTACTCCCTCACCAGTGCCTCTACCTCCGCCAGCTCGTCGTAGACGTCTGCCCGAATCATCACCGGGATGAGGTGGTCTACGATGGCGGCGTGGGTACGGCGCTTGGCCTGGGTGCCCTCTCCAGGGTCGTTAACAATGTAAGGGTATACGTGGGGAAGGTCCGGGAGGGCCAGATCCGGAAAGCAGGCGGCAGAAAGTCCGATTCCCTTTCCGGGAAGCCATTCCAGAGAGCCGTGCTTGCCCAGGTGAAAGACCAAATCGGCCCCAAACTCATCCCGCAGCCAGCGGTAGTATGCCAGATAGTGGTGCGGGGGAGATAGGTCCGGACTGTGGTAAATACGGGAAGGGTCTTCCAGGAACCCCCGCACCGGCTGGATGCCCACAAAAACGTTGCCCAGGACAATGCCCGGTACCAGGAGACGGTTTCCGTAGGCGAAGACCCGCCCCGGAGGAGGCCCCCAATCCCGAAGCAGGTGCTCCCTCGACCGCACAGGAAAGCCGGAAAACCAGGTCGTGTAGACGCCTTCCTCTACGCCTGCCACCGCCCGGCGCTCAATCTCCCGGGGGTCAAGCCAGCCCCGCTCGTTGGTAAGTCCGGCCAGGATCCTCTCCATCAAAGCAGCCCCATCCGGCGGTAGATCCTCCACGCGATAGCCCTTCTCCCTCAGGGCCGCCAGAAGGCGGTAGAGGCTGGCCGGGGTGTCCAGGCCGAAGGCACAGCCGATGCGGTCGTTCCGTGGGGGATAATTGTGGAGGATCACCGCCACCTTTTTGTCCGAATTGGGCTTGCGGCACAGGCGGGCCCAGCGGAGAGCCAGAGAGGCCACCTTCCTTACCCGTTCCGGCTCGGGAAGGTAGCCCGTCAGCGCCGCTCCCGTAAGGGGGTCAAACTCCTTCACCTCCCGGAAGGCAATAGGCACGGTAATGAGGGCGCCGTCGAATTCCGGCAGTGCCACGCCCATCACTACCTCCAGCGGGCCCAGACCCTGGAGACTTTGCTCCCATTCGACCTGCGAGGAGAGGCACACCAGGGCCTTGATAAGGGGCACACCCAGCTTTTGATAGAGGTTCTCCGGGGCCGCCGGCCGCGCTCCCGACGAGCTGGCCACCGTCTGCGAGAACATTAGAGCGGTGATTACGGCGTCTACCAGCGGCCGCCCCTCCCGCATGAAGTAGTGCTCCACCGCCCACTCTATTCCCCGGCAGCCCAGCTCGTCGTTGCGGGCCGAGTAGAGAAAGACCGGTACCGCGGTACCGCCCTGGTCTTCGATCTCACGGATCAGAGCGTCCACAAACTCGGTGTTTCCGGCCAACCACCAGGTCTGGTAGAAGAGCACACCTACTACTGGCCCCGAGACCTTTTGCCTCCGCTCTTCCAGGTAGGCGGCCACGGCGGCCTCCTCGGCAAAGTCGGGGTGGTAAAGCCCCTCCCAGGGCCGGGGTCTCGGCTCCTCCACCGCATGAGCGGCGCCGAGAAACCGGTTGGCCGCCCACAGCAGGAGCTGCCGGAAGTTCGTCTCCCCGCCGTAAAGCACATAGCCCGCCACCCGCTCGTAGTCCTCGGCGGGGAGAGAGCCCAACGCCATGACGCCCGGCAGGTCCTCTCCCGAGGAAGGAATCACCGCCAGGGGAACCCTGGCCTCTTGGGCAACACGCCGGAGTTCCCCAAACCCCGGAAGGGATTCCGGGTCGCCCATGAGGCGCACTATCATCAGGTGAGAGCCGGGCACCGCCGCTGCCAATTCGGCGACCGCCCCCGGTGCCTCGAGCTGGGTACGGGAGCGCGCCACCACTTCCACCGAAGGCCCGCCTCCTTCGGCCAGGCTGTGCGCCGCCCGGGAAAGGCTTGACAGCTCCGCCTCTACAGCGGTGCAGAAGATGACTCTCAACAAGGCTGCTCCACCTCCACCCGCTATGGTTTGCGGGAACCGGGGCTGAGTTATCCCCACTTTCCCACGGGCGGTACCGGGTGCTCCCCGTTCGTACT